>QMOP01000018.1 GCA_003650255.1 Caldisericota bacterium | reverse complement strand
GCTGGCTGTGTTGTCGGATTCCATGATACCTCTATTATTTTTGTTCCATCTGCTCCTGTATCAAGAACATTTGATTTGTAATTCCCTGAAGAATAATATTTCCCTTCTTCACTGCCAATTGAACTTATTGTAGGTTCGGGAGATACTCTTGAACCTCTTACAGAAATCTGAAATATCGTAGCACCTAATTGCCAAGAATCCCACCCCCATCCTTGAACATCATCAATCCACCCACGATGTCCAAATCCCCATGAACGTTTATCGTTATTATTTACTACATCATTTGCACCAACAATTATATATCCTTCAGGTGATGTAGGACAAGGTTGGTCATTTGATATTCCCAAATGGTAAGCATTCCAAGCATAATATTTAGTCCCATTCCAATGATATGGAGGATTAACCCAAGCAGCAGAGTATAGAATAGAACTAGAAATTTCTATTGTTATATTCTCCCCTGTAGAAACTCGCTCCAAATTCAAATAGCACATCGGCCAATCAATATTTGAAACATCATGCCCCCACTCATCCTGCCCTGGAGTTCCAAAGTCTGTTTTCCACTTTTCTGGATCATCTGATTTAAAAATTACTGTCCACCCAGCATATCCGCCTAAAGTCCTCGTATCACAGTATGCGACAAATGGTTCACACTCCCCTGGACCATCAGGGTTAATAAGGTAACTTCCACTTGGCAATCCAGCAATCCAATGGTGTAATCCTTCAATATACAATTCGTTGATATTTGACCCCTGAAAAGCAGAAACATTTCCATAATACATCCATATATCAGTATTTCCATTTCCTGTTACTGTTGAGACCTTTACCCAGAAACCTTTTGGATTGTTTGTATCTGGCTCTATCCAGTAATTTAAGACACCACCTGAAGAATGCACAAACCTGAAATCATCCATATCTGACTGCGCCTTTGACTTTATATCTGACCATGCACTTCCAAACTCTGTTGTCGCTATAAATACCTGATAATCATTTAAGGTTGAACCTGTGTTGTTTATCGTGATTTTTCTTCTATATTTCCAGTTCTCATCCCACCAGTTGGTTAATCCGGGTCCGTCAAGTTGCAACTGTGTCTCTGGATACCAGGTTGTTTTTGTTATTAGTCCATCTTCCCAGTCATTCCTCTCTGTCTCTGTCCAGATTGCTGATGCTAATAAATTAGATAGATAGTGAAGCAGGAAAAACTAATCAGATATTTCTTTCTTCTGAGATTATCCATTGCCTTTTGTATTTTACTAAGCCAGTAAGATTTTTGCAATATTTTTTTCATTCTTCAAGCCCTAACTCTTTTTTTGCTTTTTGAAGAGCTAAACGTGCTTTCTCATGCTTGGGATTTAACCTCAGGGCTAAATCCCATTCCCTTATCGCCTCCCTGAGTCGTCCCTGTGCATATGCTACCAAACCTTGAGTATAATGCCTCTGTGCGGCTTCGGGGTCTATTATCTCCTTCTTCTCCACTTTCTTAACTTTTTTTCTCTTCTTTTTCTTTACACTCGCAGCAATTTTCTTTAATTCCTCAAGAGATTTTTCTATCATTTTTCTTGACTTTTCTTTCCATATGTCTGAAGATGGAATTATTTCTTTATCACAGATTACTATAACTCTTTCAAATTTTTTGATTGCTCCAATATATTTCTTTTTTTCAAAAAGTGAATTTCCTTCTTTATAAATTCTCCTGATTTTTGCCTCTACCTCCCTTTGATACTCTTCTTTTGCTCTTAATTCAAGTTCCTTTTTCGCTCTTTTTAAATATTCCTCTACTTCTTCATTACTACCATTTAAAGCAAGATATTTTTCCCATTCATTTTTTGCTTCCTGAATTTTTCCTGCCCACCAGGAGATATATCCTTTTGCATATGATAAACTTACTGGATCAGAAGTTATATCTTTTGATATTTCATACATCTTCTTCTCCAGTTGATTAAAATATTCTTCAGTATTTTTATAATCTGAAGATACTTCCAATATTTTTCTGAAATATTCACCCGCTCTAAGGTACTGTTTCTTTTTATAAGCTTTGACTGCTCTTTTATAAAGTTCCTCTAAATTGAACTTCTTTTGTTTTAGAAATAGATACTCTCTGGCTTTTAATACCATTTTTTGTCTTTCTAAATTCATTGCTTCAATTTTGGGCTTTAAAATCTCTAAAGCACATTTTTTAAGATATTTCCTCGCTTTTACATTTTTGGGCTGTATTAATAAAACCTGCATAAAGTAATCTATCGCTTTTCTGTAATTACCTGACTTAAATTCTTTTACTCCCTGTTTGTAAATTTTACCCGGATCCTTACTATTTTCAATTCCATACCCACTTTTAAAATTCATCATTATTGATATTACCAATAAAAGTATCCTTATTCCTCTCATTTTTCTTTAAGTTTTTCACTTGCTTTCTTCATCATTTCAAATGCTTCCTCATTCATTGGTTCAACTTCAAGAACCTTATTAAACTCAAGCACTGCCTCTGCGTATTTCCCTTCTTCATAATATTTCATTCCTCTTCTAAATGCTTCTTTTGGATCAATCCCTCCTGCTTTTATTCCCTCTATATCTAAAACTTTCCCGAACTTAATTCCTATACTGATTCTGTGAACCACTCCCAGTTCTCCATAACCGGAATACGCATAATCTAAATTCACATTCAAAATATTCACTCCAAAACCTATTCTTAATCCATCTGAGATATCAGTATTTCCTGTACTTTTATATCCCATTCTTAAACTGAATATTTTCTTAATCTTAAATTCTACTCCTGCTTTAAACGCACTAAGCGTTCCCTCTTTCATTAATTCAATTTCTGTATCAATATCACATATTCCTATATCTTTTCCCCATCTTAAACCAATCCTTATAATTTGTGGTAAAGGATAACTCTCATTTTCATATTGTAATTTCCCACCCAGATTCTGTAAACTCATACCTACCTCAACCGGCTCCCCTCCACTCCATCCGCCACCCTCTAATTTATATATCCATCCTATATCTATACCCATTCCCTTCCCTTTTGCTTCTCCAAGATCATCCTGAATACTCTTTATTCCTAAACCTATTCTTAACTCATTTCTCTCTCCTACTAACTTTCTCCCATATCCAATTTTCATAACTTTTGTTCTTAAATTCATTTCTCCATTTTCATAACCACTACTTGTATATTTCTTTATCTCTCCTATATCTAAAATTCCAAGCCCAACCCCTATTACTCCAAACTCTTTTATTTCACCCTTTAAAGGTATAGACCCACTTATAAAATCCGCATTCATTCCTTCATACATACCTAAATGTGTAATCTCAATATCACCATTTTCCGCAATATATCCTAATCCGGCTGGATTCCACCATATACTTGAGCCATCCTTATTTACTACACCAACCTCTCCCATACCCACCTGCCTTGCTCCCACTGGAATTGTAACTATTTCTCCACTTGTTGTTCCCACTGAACCTAAAACTCTACAAGTTAAACTTATCACAATCAGAAATACTAAACTAATTCTTCTCATCTCTCATCACCTTATTATCACTATTTTCCCTGTCTTCTTATTATTCCCGGTATCTATCACATAAATATAAACTCCAGGTGCAACATCTTCACCCTGTGCATTTTTCACATTCCATTCATACTTTCCATCTCCGTCGTTTTCTTCAAGTTCTATTACTTTCTTTCCAGTAATAGTGTAAATCCTTATCTTACAACTACTCGGTAATCCTTTATTTATATCTGGATTACCAAATACTATTTTACTATCTTTTGGTCTCCAGGGCACTGGATATGCTATAACATATCTCAAATCCAGATCACTTGCTCCCATTAAAACATAATAACTGAAATGAGTAACCCATGACCTTACCACCTGTCTCATCTCATCTATCTCACTATCTAATTCTTCAAATTCATTATTGACCTCATCTAATCTACACATTTTTAATGTTTCTACTTTTACTTTCGGAGAACTTCCATCTATTATTCCATCTCTATCTTTATCACTATACGGTATCTCTATTCGAACAGGTAAAGAGAAACTTTCAGATAATAGCTGCCCATTCTCATCCTTCAAAATTATCTCTCTTAAACTTCCCTCAAGTGGATATTTAAACTTATCATCTATCTTTAATTTCGCTTCCTCATATCCAGCAGGAACTATAGTTGAAGTCTTTATCATAATATAAGCAGACCTCTTAAGAGTTCCTGCTTCAATATATACTTTTGTCTTACCATCACTTCCAACTATAACATTATCCTCACTTGGATCCATTATTGTTCTGAATCTTTTTATTGTGGTAGTAGAAATCTCATTTCCAAGTACATCTCTTATTCCCTTCATTATCACCAATTCATACGTGTAATTTTTCAATAATTCACCCTGAGGTGTAAATATTACTTGCTTTGTCTGGCTATCATATCTTACTTTACCCGAAACCTCCCATAACCCTTTCTCTCCTAAATTATTCATAACTGCTCTCAATATCACTTTTCCTTCTATGGTTGAACTGTCAATATCTCTATTAAATAAAATTGCTGGTTCTTCATACACACTTACTCCCACTACCTCTCCTTCCTGCTCTTCTCCTGTAACAAAACCCACTTCTTTCACCTCTGGTGATTCTCCGGGTTGAGCATATTTATACACAAACTCCGCCACCTCTCCCCAGTTTCCTGCTCTGTCTTTTGCTTTTATCTTAAAATAATAAATTCCACTTCTAAATACTTGTGTAGAAAAGTATAGTAAATTTGTATCTATCACATTATCCGGTTCAATCTGGCTATCTGTAGAAAATACTATACTATACCCTTCCACAGGTGCTGTAGATGCTGGATTATCCCATTCAAAATATGGATCTGAATGTCCAGTCCATTCTCCACTTATTATTTCTGTTTCCATACTTACATCATACCAACACCTTATTTTTAAAATCTCAGGTGGTTCGTTATCAAATCTTATCGGCCCAAATGTCTCCTGTCCCATCAATCCATCACTTGCATTCTCTCCTCTTACATGTAAATACCAATCCCCCTGTTTCGTCATAGTAAATGTCATTGTGGAACCATCCCATTCAGGGTCTGTGGTAAGTGCAGTATCTGCTGAATTCTGATTGAATCTATAATGATAATGGTCTGACCCGGTTACTGTAAAACTAATATACTTTATATTTGTCCATTCTCCCTCATTTAATCCAAGACATTTTACCACCACTGCATATGGCGAAGTTATTCCTGGCTCTGAATCTGGACTCCATCCAGTTTCTCTTCCTCCTACGTTTCTTGCTTTTACCTTAAATGTATATGAATTATCTTTACTGAGTCCTACCACTTCTATCCCTTTACTTCCACCCCAGTCATTACTTAAAACATCCCTGTAGGGCTGCCAAACTATCTCATCACCTAAACTTCCATCACTCTGTACATATTTTTGTAACTCATTACAATAAATTGCATACTCTGTATAATCTGGATTGTTGCCAGGATTTATTGTTACTCTTAAACTATATGTAGTGGGTTCACTTATAGCTGGTGCTAATGGTTCCTCTGCTAATGTATAGGTACTTACTTCTATCAAACTCCAATCACTCTCATCTCCCACTATGTTTCTACTTCTTGCCTTAAAGTAATATTCTCTATTTGGATCAAGTCCCTCTATAATCCAGGTTCCTTCTGTATTTAACCATTCACTTGTTGTTCCTGTTGTTAAACATCTTATTTGTACCCCACTTAACCCAATATCTGAATTGGTGAAAGTTCCTTTTGCCTTAACTGCCATTGAACTACTCCATATTTTTACAAACTCAACACCTTCAGGAATTTCCATCAGGGTATACCCTGTTACTATTTCTGTTCCACCTCCTTCTCCTTCTAAACTTACAGCTCTTACATAAGCCCAGTAGGACGTGTTCGGCGTTAAATCAACTACCGTCCAGGTGTTCCCGTCTATTCCTTCATAGTTGCCTGTGGATGTGTATAAATTATAACTTAGAGCATCTTCAACTTTACTCCATTCGTATGTTATTGAATTCTCGCTCTCGTCTATTATTTTAATGTATTCAGGTGCTGCAGGTGGTGTCTTTGCACTACCAGTTGAACTATATCCTGTCAAATATCCTTCTCCATTCATTGCTTTTGTCCTTACATAATATATTTTCCCTGCCTCAAGTAAACTAATACGTAATGAGGAATCAGCAATGAGGGAAGTAGAAATAATTACTGAAAAATCTGAAACTGTTGAAACTTCTACAATGTATTGTGTTCCTGCAGGATTTACTGGATCATTTATTGTTACATCTATATAATTACCATCTGTCTGATTCCACCCCGATACTACTGTCGGTGTAGATGGAACCGCCGCTCTGGTGTATCTTACTGTTACTGCAGATATCGGACCTACTGTTCCTTCCCTGTTTCTGCTTCTTACATAAAATTGATAACTTGTATTCGGTGTTAAATTATTAAGTATCCAGTAATCATTAACCTCTAACCATGCTGAATGAGTGGATGTCCTTGTCTCATAAAATCTTATACCACTTTCCCCTTCTGTTTGATTCGTAAATGTCCCAATAGCTTTTACTTTTATGCTTGTGGAACTTATCTCTACAAAATTTATTGCAGTCGCTCCCTCCATCAATGTCGCTCTTATAAATGGTCCTGCTGCATTACCACTTACTCCATCCCCATTCCTCGCTGTTATCTTGAAACCATACGTTGTGTTGGGGGTGAGATTACTCAATGTCCATTGTTTATTTGTCGTCCAGTCAGAAGTCAGGTCTGTCCTTTTCTCTTCAAAAAGTAATCCACTAAATCCGCTCCTCAAATTGGATAATGTTCCTGTTACTTTTATTGTGATATAATCCTCTCCTGTTTCTTCCCATATTATTCCTGTCGGGTCTTCAATTAATGTATACACTCCACCAAGAATTGTCCAATCTGTCTCACTTGTTGCATCTTTTGCTTTAACCCTACAATAATATCTGGTATTTGGCCTAAGTCCTGTAAATTCATAACCAAATGATGTTATCCATCCACTTGAGTCTAATACCACTGAATAATCACTTACACTTGAAATTTCTACAAAATAATATGTCCCTGAAGGATTACCATTACTCGTCCAGTTTGCTTTAAGTGAGGTCTGAGTTATATTTGAATAATCTGCTGTGCCCGGTGGATTTACTCCCGTGGTATTTAACTGTGCTGAATTATTACTCCATTCCGTAACTATTCCAGCACCGTTCTTGGCCCTTACCTTGTACGTATAACCTATATTGGGTTGTAACCCTGTGTTGATTACTCCTTCATCCCCTCCAAATTCTGCCCATGTGTACCATGTTGGTAAATCAAGTAATGTTCCATCCATTCCTACATATTTGCCTTCTGTATTGTTAAATACTTGATATAAAGTCCATGGTGGATTTGTCCCACTTGATATTCTGACCCTTATTGAATTGTCTGTTGCATCTGACAGAATAGGTGGTGGCGGTACACTTGCTTTTGTCCACTTTACAATTTCTGTGGAAACATTTAAATCTCCATCCCCGTTTTTGGAATTCAAAGTAAAATAATAACTCGTATTCACGTTCAATCCATCAAACCATATATAATCATACACCTTTGTCCAAGTGCTTTTCATAACTCCACCAGTTGATGTTTTTATCTCATAGTAAAGACCACTTTCTCCCTCAAATAAATTGCTAAATCCTCCTATATTGGAAACAGCACGTATCCCTATGCTTGAACTCCCAATAACAAATTCTGCTGTTTCAACTCTCTGAATTGAAGTATAGGCTTGTGTTGAAGTGGAAGGAGCCCCAAATATAATACTGTCCCTGCTTGCCCTTACATAACAGGTATATCTTGTGTTGGGCAATAAATCCTGAAATGTCCAATCACTTGTGGGTGAATCTGCTGTATCACTCCATCCTCCTGTAGAAATACTTATGTAAAACCTGTATGCTACTGCATCTGCTACATCATCACAATCAAAACTTAACCAGTAGGAATCAGATACTATCTGATTTGTTGTATGTTTCATATTTGTAGGTGCTGCAACAGGAGTTGTTCCTGCTTTTACTCCACTCCAATCTGTCTTAACTCCACTCTGATTCTTAGTTTTTATTTTATATGAATAAACTGTATTTGCAGAAAGATTTTTATGATACCATACAGTTGCTGTTGACCATATAATATCAAAATCTTCTGTTAAATCTGTCAACTCCCATGTTGTTGGATTTAAGTACTTGCTCTGCTCAATATTAAAAATTGCAAATTTCACTCCATCAGACCCTATAAGATTATCTTTACCTTCAATAATAATCTGTGTGTAGTATCCTAAATTTTCATTCCAGTTTCCTTCAACAGATTGAATTTCAGAAACCTGAGCATGTGTATAGGTAGAAATAAAAACTGATGGATTCTCAATTCCATCCTGATTTCTTGATATCACTTCAAAAGTATATTTTCTTGCAGGAAGTAATCCAGTTTTTGTCCAGGAACTTGAAGTATTTGTAAGCCACCCGGAATTTTCACTTCCCTGAATTATCTTCACTGCTGAAGAACTCACCCCAAGATTTGTATATTCATCCAAAAGTTGTGCTGTTATTGAATATGTTGTTACATTTACAAAATTAAGTCCTGAAGGAAGTTCTATTCTTGTTATTTTTGCAAATGGTCCCATCTCTCCTATTGATACAGCATCTCCATTTCTTGCTTCTATCTTAAAACTATACTCAGTATTTGGATTTAATCCCTTAAATGATTTCACAGGATTTGCTGTCCAGTCACTCCAGACATCTCCAACTTTTAAAAATCTTACCGCTGCATTTCCTTCTGCTCCCAAGTTAGATAGATCTTCTCCATTTATATTTTTAGCAGCTTTTATCGTAATAGATGTAATATCAACACTCACCCAGTAAGCTGTTGGTTTCTCTATTAAAGTGTATTTTCCTGTTGTATTCAAAACAACCCAGTCTGATTCTTTTGGAGAAATAGGATCTTCTGTTCTTGATCTTGCTCTAAAATAATACTTTGTATTTGCTTTTAAACCCTTGAATGTATACTCATTTGCCTCAATCCAAGAACTCTCTTTATCCTCTCCTCCATCAAAAGAAGAAGTAGTAGAACATTCAACCTTATAATCAGTATAAGAAGGATTATTGCCTACAAGCCATGTCACTGTCATACTTGAAGTAAATACACCTGTAACTGGATCTGGAGGAACTCCTGGCACCTCACTCCATGTCCAGGTTGATTTTGAAGCAGAATAACTACTTTCCACTCCCTCAGAATTCTTTGCTTTCACCTGAAAATAATACTTTCTATTCACATTAAGACCTGCAGGAGAAGTACTTGTTGCTGCTATCCAATTACCTAAATCCTGCCAGCTTATTCCATCTGTTGAAATCTGAACAAAATATTCCACTCCTGTATCAGTCCATTCTACTGTAATCTGTCTTGTTTCATTACCAGGAGTTGGATATACTGAAGTGATTACAGGAGCATCGCTTCTTGTTGACCTCACTGTCGTTGTACTCCAATTTGTCTGGATTCTTTCTATGTTTCTGGCTTTAACTTTAACCCAATATGTTGTCCCTGATTGTAACCCATTAAGTTCAATATATCCATTTACTCCATGCCAGAAATCTTTACTTCTCCACACTTTACTTTCACCAAGTGTTCCATCTGCCTGCACATAATTTGTGGTATTAAACTTATCAAGTGAAACAGCAATTAAGTATTCTGTATAAGAGGGATTACCATCATCCTGAATTGTTATCCTCAAAGAATCTGTATCAGAACTTGAAGGAGGCACATTAACTTGAGGAGCTATTACTTCTTTACAAAGTGTCCATTTCATTGCAACTTTGCTCTTTGTAGTGGTAGAACCTGCTACATTTCTTGATTGACCCACAAAATAGTATGTTGTATTTGGAGAGAAACCACTAAGTGTAACATAAGATGTTGTTTTCTGCCAGTTTGTTGATGATACAAAAATCGTCAATCCTTCATCCTCATATGCCTCTATATTCCAGCCACTTAACCCGGAATTTAAATTACTTAAATTATTAACATTTGAAGGTCTAACAGAAATTTGAGTGCTGCTATCAACTATAAACTCTAAACTCTCAACTATTTCTATCTCTGTTGCCTTTGCTATCCAATCTGTTGGAGGATTATCTACTGCATCTCCATTCCTTGATCTTACTCTAAAATAATAACTTGTATTTGGACTAAGTCCTGTAAGTAACCATTCATTATTTGTTATCCAATCAGAATTCTTGCCTGTTATATTTTCTTCAAAAAATAACCCACTTAAACCACTCCCGAGATTACTGAGTGTTCCTATTGCTTTAACTCTTATAAATGTGGTTGAAGATTCAACTACACTTATCCCAGAAGGAGATTCAATAAGTGTGTATTTTGCTCCCATATTTACCCACTCTGTTGGAACCCCTCTCTTATTCCTTGCTCTTACTCTAAAATAATATTTTGTATTTGGACTCATTCCGTTAAAATCGTAATATACCACCGTCTGCCATCCTGAATCCCAGCCAAATGGACCATCTGCACTAACAGAAGATGCCTGACATTGATACTCTGTCCCATCAGGATTTTGAGGACTGCCACTATTCCAGTTTGCTGTTATTGTGTTCTCAGTTACATCTGTAAATGGTAATGCCTGAGGTTTGGAAGCCATCGTCATTGTAGAATATTCTATCGTCTCATTATTCACTAATCCAACCCTGTTTCTTGAATTTGCTTTAAATGTATAGGTTGTATTTGGAGTAAGTCCTGTTAAATACCAGTAATCTGTTGTCTTTATCCAACCAGAATCAGTTCCAAGCGTTGTACAGTATGTTATCAAACCACTTTCACCAGCATCTAAATTTGTATAATTTCCACCTGGTCTTACTTTTATTGTAGTATTTGTTATCTCTCCAAATTCTACATAAGAAACCTCCTCTATTCTTGTTGCTTTAACAATTTCATCCCCTATTCCTCCCTTAGGCTGATTCTCTTTTCCTTCTCCATTTCTTGAATTTGCACTAAACCAGTAACTTGTATTTGGAGTGAGTCCTGTAACTGTATATGTTATTTGAGTACTGTACGGAGTAGAAGAAACTAAACTATCATAAAATGGACTATCATAAACTTTAAGTGTAACTCCTGATAACCCCGCTCCCAAATTACTAAATGGACCTCCCTCTGCAGTAAATGTTATTGAACTTGAATAAACTTCATCAAAATTTATTCCTGTTACTGGCTCAATTAAGGTCCATGAAGAACCCAGTTGTGTATAATTGCTCTCTACTCCTAAACTATTCCTTGCTTTAACCTGAATATAGTAGGAAGCATTTGGCTGTAAATTCAAGAAATAATAAGTAGTATTTGCTAACCATCCACTTGAAGAAATTACAACACCTCCGTATCCTTCCTGTGATGCCTCTACTATATACTCTGCTTCTGGAGAATTTCCTCCATCTCCCCATTCTACTTTTATGTAATTTACTCCTCTCTCTGATATTGACCAGGAATACTTCTCAGGTTGATTTGGTAATGTTGAAGTACTAAATCCTGTAACCCATTCTGTTTCTATTCCTTCCATATTCCTTGCTTTTATCTTGAAACTGTATGTCTTTGCTGGAGTAAGGCCTGTTGAAGTCCAAGTCGTTGTGGAACCCTGCCAACCAGAATCTTCTCCCGTAACCATATTACAAATTCTTATCGCTGAAGAACTTATTCCTAAATTTGTAAACTCATTAAATGGCTGTACTGTGATAGAATAAGTACTTACTTCAACAAATTTTAAACCTGTTGGAACTTCAATTTTTGTCGCCTTTGAACCAAGTCTTAGCACCTTGTTTTCTAATCCATCCTGGTTTCTGCTCTTTATCGCTAAATAATAGCTTGTGTTCGGTTCAAGATTCTTCGCATCAAATGTTATACTCTTTATCCAGTTGGAGGATGAAATTAATTGAGTATAATTAGAATCTTCATATAAAAAGAATGCTAAACCTGAAAGTCCTTTACTTAAATTGCTGAATTCTTCATCCAATGCTACACTCTTTGCTGTAATCCTCATACTGCTAAGATAAACTTCCCAGCCACTTGTATCCTGTTTTATCCCTTCAATCCTTGTAGCACTTGAACCAAGTATTATAAAATCTGTTTCTTCATTATCTCCATTTCTGGCCTGAACTTTAAACCAGTAAACTGTATTTGCTTCTAATCCTGTAAATGTTCCACTTGT
>QMOP01000017.1 GCA_003650255.1 Caldisericota bacterium | reverse complement strand
TAAGGCAGTCCCCTGAAAAAGGCTTTACGAGCGAGGACATTGAGCATTCAACCGCAGCGAGTAGAGCGAGCCACATACGCGAGCGTCCTTTTGAAGGGGAGCTGCCTTAAAAAGAAGTAATGATGAAAGAATATACTGTAACTCTTATTCCAGGAGATGGTATTGGACCTGAAATAACTGAAGTAGCAAAAAAAGTAATTGAAGCAACAGGAATAAATATAAAATGGGAAATTGTGAATGCTGGAGAAGATGAGTATAAAAGGAGTGGAAAACTTATACCAGAGGAAACACTTAAAAGTATAGAAAAAAATAAAGTTGCACTTAAAGGACCTATAACAACTCCTGTTGGTTCTGGCTTTAGATCAGTAAATGTTTTTTTAAGAAAAAAGTTTGATTTATATGCATGTGTAAGACCTTGCAAATCGTACGGAAAATTTGGGTTATATTCTGACATTGATATAGTTGTTATAAGAGAAAATACTGAAGACCTTTATTCTGGAATTGAGTTTAAGAGCGATGAGGAGGAAGGAAAAAGGATAATTGAAATTGCATCAAAAAAAGGTGAGATAAAAACACCTTCTGGTATTTCCTTAAAGGTAATCTCAGAGGAAAATTCTGAAAGAATTATAAGGTTTGCATTTGAATATGCAAAAAAGAATAATAGAAAGAAGGTAACCTGTGTTCATAAAGCAAATATAATGAAATATTCTGATGGACTCTTTTTGGAGGTTTTTAACAGAGTTTCTAAGGATTATCCTGAAATTGAAAAAGAGGATAAAATTGTTGATAATATGTGTATGCAACTTGTAAAAAAACCTCATCTTTACGATGTTTTAGTTCTTCCAAATTTATACGGAGATATAATATCTGACCTTTGTGCAGGACTGGTTGGTGGACTTGGTCTTGCACCAGGAGCAAATATAGGAAAGGAAATTGCTATATTTGAAGCAACTCATGGTTCTGCTCCAAAATACAAAGGAATGAATAAAGTAAATCCTTTCTCAATAATTTTAAGTGGAAAAATGATGCTTGAATATTTAGGAGAAAAAGAAAAAGCAGAAATGATTGAGGATGCAGTAAAAGAGATTCTAACTGAAGGAAAGGTTTTAACATACGATTTGGGAGGAAGTGCTGGGACTAAGGAAGTTGGAGAGGAAATAATAAGGAAGATAGAGAGCAGAAAGAAGTAAACAGCAAATGGCAAATAGCAAATGGCGAATGGTAGAAAGATGAAAAAGGAAGAGACACTTGTTATTATTAAACCAGATGCTCTCTGCCAGAAAGTTGTTGGAAAGGTTATATCAATTATTGAGGAAAATGGTCTTAAAATTAAAGGTTTAAAGATGATACACTTGAATAAAAAAGATGCAAAAAATTTTTATATTGAACATAAAGGAAAAGATTTTTATACTCCACTTGTTAATTTCATGAGTTCAAATCCATGTATTGTTATGGTTGTAAGTGGAAATAATGCTATAAGAAAGATGAGAAAAATTGCAGGGAAAACAAATCCAAAAGATGCAAAACCGATGACAATAAGAAGGATGTTTGCAAGAGATGGAAGACATAATATTGTTCATGCATCTGATTCAAAAAAATCAGCAAAAAGGGAGATAAAATTTTTCTTTAAAAGAAACGAAATATTTGACTGGAAATATATAAACTATAAACTATGAACTCTCAACTCTCAACTCTCAACTCTCAACTCTCAACTAATACAACCATACTTGTCCTGAATTGTGGTTCATCATCAGTAAAATTCAAAATATTCAAATTCCCAGAAGAAAAGGTCCTTTTAAAGGGCATTGTTGAAAGAATTGGAGCAACTGATTCAATAGTAAGAATAGAGGATGAAAAAAGAGTTACAAATATCCCTGACCACCATCAGGCAATTCTTGTAATACTTGACAAAATTAAAAATCTTAATATTGAAATTGATGGAATTGGTCATAGAGTTGTTCATGGAGGAGAATACAATAAAAGTATGATAATTAATGAAGATGTAAAAAGGACAATAAAAAAAATGTTTGAAATTGCACCACTTCACAATCCATATAATTACGAAGGAATTATTGCTTGTGAAAAAACCCTTCCTGGAAAAAAACAGGTTGCTGTATTTGATACCTCATATTTTGCAGAACTTCCTGATTATGCATATCTATATGGAATTTCATACAAGTATTATAAAAAGTATGGAATAAGAAAGTATGGATTTCATGGAACAAGTCATAGATATGTATCAATGGAAGCAGCAAAAATTCTTGGAGAGGATTTCAAAAAATTAAAAATAATTTCATGTCATCTTGGTGCTGGCTCAAGCATAACAGCAACAAAGGATGGAAAAGCAATTGAAACATCAATGGGTTTTACTCCTCTTGAAGGTTTAATAATGGCTACAAGATGTGGAGATATTGACCCTGCTGTTCCTCTTTTTATAATGACAAAGGAAGAACTTTCTCCTTCAAAAATAAATGTTATTTTAAATAAACAGAGTGGAATATACGGAGTATCTGGAATCTCCGGTGATTTCAGGGATATACTTAAAGAGATGAAAGAGGGAAACTACAGAGCAAAACTTGCATTTAAGATGTTCTGCTATAGAGTAAAAAAGTATATTGGAAGTTATTATGCAATTCTTGGTGGACTTGATGTTCTAATATTTACGGCAGGAATTGGTGAAAATGTTCCACTTGTAAGAGAGGAAATAACAAGGAATTTAGAACATCTTGGAATTGAAATTGACCACAGAAAAAATAGAAACCCGAAAAATTATATAATCTCAAAAGAAACTTCAAAATGTAAAGTTCTTGTAATTCCAACAAATGAAGAATTGATGATAGCAAGAGAAACAAAAAATTTAATCTCTTCTTCTTGAAGAGAGTAAAAGTAAATTTCTCAAATCCTCAACCCCTTCTGCCTTAAGCCACTCCTTTATAAAATTTTCCACATCTTGAGAAATCTGTGCTATTGCTGTAAGAGATTTTAAATAAAAATTCCTTTCATCAGTTGAACAAACAATAAAAAATGACACAAAAACCTCTTCATTATCAGGGAAAACCACACCATTTTTACTTCTCACAATTATTATCTCAAAGATACTTTTTCCATCAACAATTATGTGTGGAACAGCAAGATTTTTCCCAATAACAGTTGAGGATGTCCTTTCTCTGTTAATAAGAAGTTCATATGCTTTTTCTTTACTAATCCCTGTTCTTTTCTCAATAACTGAACTGACAATCTTAAAAAACTCTTCATAATCAAGTTTCCTGTCAATATCAAGAATCTCTGCTTTTCTTATCAATGAATCAAATCTGTCCTCTGTTATTTCATCCCTTTCAAGTAAAATATCTCTCAATTCTTCTTCAAGTGTCTTTGAAACAAAAACCTTATCAGAAAGAACAACTCTTTCAACAATATACATAAGTGCTGATTTTCTCATAACCTTTTTTTTGACATAAAATATATACCACAGTAATGAAAGAAAGAAAAATATAAGGAGGGAAATAAGGGATGTTGTTCCCATCTCTATTATAAGAAAACCATAAAAACCAACACTTAAAATCTGTAACCAAGGATAAAAGGGAGAAAGAAACTGTGGCTTATAACTTGAAATCTTACTCTCTCTCATCATTATTAAAGAAAGATTCACAAAAAGGAAAAGAAGAAGCATAAGAGTTGATGCAAATTTCACAAGATTTTTTAAATCAAACACCAGAATCATAAAAGCCATAAATAATGAAGTAAAATATATAGAAATATAAGGAACGCCCTTTTTTGAAATTCTTTTAAAAATATCAGGTAATAATCCATCTCTACTCATTGCAAATGGAGTTCTGGATGCACTCATTATTCCAGCATTTGCTGTTGTTATAAAAGCAAGCATTCCAGCAACAGTTAATGCAAATACTCCAATTCTACCCCCAAAAACTTTTACTCCTTCATGAAGGGGAAGGATTGTTTTTCTTAAAATCTCTTCTGGAAGAAGTCCAACAGTTATATCAACAACAAGAATATAAATGATGTTTACAATAATTAATGCTGAAAGCATACCCCACAAAACATTTTTTCCAGGTTTTGAAATCTCCTCTCCCAAACTTGAAACCTTTGTAAGACCTGCATAGGAAATAAAAATAAATCCTGCTGTTGAAATCACTTTCTTTACTCCATAAGGTAAAAATGGTATATATCTCTGTGGTTCAACAAATCTATATCCAATAAAACAGTATGAAATCAAAATCAAAAGTAAAGTCATTACAAAAATAACCTGAAATCTTCCTGCTGTCTTTACACTTAAAAGATTAACAAAAGTGAAAAAAATTACAAAAAATACTGCAACTGCTCTTATCGTATTATAAGATACATCAGGAAGAAAAAGTTTTGTGAATGCTCCTATTCCAATTAAGGCAAATGCACTTTTCAAACTTATTGAAAACCAGTTTGAAAAACCAGCAACTGTTCCTGCAAATGAACCAAGAGACCTTTCAACAAAAAAATATGTTCCCCCTGCTTTTGGCATTGCTGTTGTCAGTTCTGCTTTTGAGAGGACAGTTGGAATCATCAGAATTCCCGCAATAAAATATGAAAAAATAACTCCAGGACCTGCCTCTGAAAACGCAATTCCAGGAAGAATAAATAAACCTGAACTTATCATTGCTCCTGCTGAAATTGAAAAAACGTCAAGAAAACCGAGTTTCTTTTTAAGTCCTTCTTTCAAGATTACTCCACTGTTACACTTTTTGCAAGGTTCCTTGGTTTATCAACATCAAGACCAAGTTTTGTAGCAATGAAGTATGAAAGAAGTTGTAGTGGAATTATTGAAAGAACTGGAGAAAGTTCCTCTATTATATCAGGTATATAAATTACATGTTTTGATACTTCCTTTATCTTTTCATCTCCCTCAGTTGCAACACTTATTATTATACCCTTTCTTGCTGCTACCTCTTTTATATTTGAAAACATCTTATCATAAATCTCACTTTTTGGAGAAATACATACACATGGCATATTTGGATTTATGAGTGCAATTGGTCCATGCTTGAACTCTCCTGCTGGATAACCTGTTGCATGAATGTATGAGATTTCTTTTAATTTTAATGCTCCTTCAAGTGCTGTTGGATAGTTTATTCCCCTTCCAAGAAATATAAAATCCTTTGATTTGTGGTACTTATCTGAAAGTTCCTCAATAAAGGAAGTATCTGAAAGAATCTTCCTTATCTTCATTGGAATATCCCTTAATGGCTTTAAATACCTCTTAAACTCCTCCTCTCCTACTACATAATTAATCCTTCCAAGATACAACGAAAAAAGATATAAACATAAAATCTCTCCTGTATATGCCTTTGTTGAAGCAACTCCTATCTCAGGACCTGCTTTTATTGGTATTATTCCATCTGATTCCCTTGCTATTGTTGATTTCTCCTGATTGACAATTGATAAAACCTTTATAAACTTACTCTTTGCCTCCCTTAAGCCCGCTATTGTATCTGCTGTCTCACCACTTTGAGAAATTGCAATCATTAAAGTGTCTCCTTCTAAGAGGGGATTCCTATATCTGAATTCACTTGAGATATCAACTTCAGTATAAACCCTTGCAAATTTTTCAAGGAAAAATCTACCAACAAGCCCTGCATGGAAACTTGTTCCACAGGCATGGATTATAACCCTTTTTACCTTTGATAAAAAACTTTTTGAAAGATTTAAATTTTCAAAAAATATCTCATCCCCTTTTAATTTATCATTCAAAATTCTCTCAGCAACCTCTGGCTGTTCATAGATTTCCTTCAACATATAATAAGGATAATCTCCTTTATCAACATCATAAATCTCAACACTTGCTCTCTCTATTTTCTTTTCTATCTTATTTCCATCAAAATCAAAAAATAAAACTTTATCCTTGTAAAGAACAGCCATTTCACTATCTTTAAGATAAACAAAACTTTTTGTATGAGGTAGTAATGCTGGAACATCACTTGCAACAAAGTTTTCATCCTTTCCTATTCCAACAATAAGAGGAGAGCCAAACCTTGCTACAACAATTTTATCCGGTTCTTTCTCTGATATAACACATATTGCAAATGCTCCTTTCAACAATTTTACTGTCTTTCTTGTTGCTTCAAATAAATCTCCATTAAAGTTTTCCTCAATCAAATGTGCTATAACCTCTGTATCTGTTGTTGAACTGAATATATGGCCTTTCTTAATAAGTTCCTCCTTTAATTCTATATAGTTCTCAATTATTCCATTATGAACAACTGCTATTTTTTTATTACAGTCAAAATGGGGATGGGCATTCTCATCGCTCACTTCTCCATGTGTTGCCCACCTTGTATGACCTATCCCAATATTTCCACCAACTGGATTTTTCTCTAATATCTCCCTTAAAATTTTTATTTTCCCTTTCTTTTTTCTATAAATTAACTCCCCTTCCTCTATAACAGCAACTCCTGCTGAATCATAGCCCCTGTATTCAAGACGTTCAAGTCCAACGATTAAAACAGAATCAGCAAGTTTATCTCCTATATAACCAACTATTCCACACATTACCCCTTCATCTCCTCTATCTCAACAAGAAGTTTATTTACAATCTCCTCTGTCTTCTTTTTACTTCTTGATTCAACTATTACCCTTAAAACAGGTTCAGTTCCACTCATTCTTATATGAATCCAAAAATCTTCAGCATCAATTCTTATTCCATCATCAAGATTAATTTTTTCATCTTTAAACTTCTCTTTATAGTAAGAAATCAAATCTTTCATCCTTCTTCTTGGAAATTCAATCTTTCTTTTGTCAATATAGTATCTCGGAAACTTTTTAACAATCTCACTTATTTTCTTACATTCTTTTGCCATATATTCAAGAATAAGCCCTATTGCAACAAAACTATCCCTTCCATAGTGAACTCTGGGGTCAATAACCCCTCCATTTCCCTCTCCTCCTATTACACTTCCTATCTCCTTCATCTTTTCACTTACATTTACCTCTCCAACAGGTGTTCTCACAAGTTCAACATTATGCCTTTTTGTTACCTCATCCATCATTCTTGTTGTTGAAAGATTACATACAACAGGTCCCTTTTTATAAGAAAGAACATAATCTGAAACTATTGTAAGAGTATACTCTTCACTTAAAATCTCTCCATTTTCTGTTATAATAGCACATCTATCAGCATCAGCATCCTGAGCAAAACCTATATCACAACCACTTGAAACTGTCCTTTCTGAAATTTCTCCAAGATTTACAAATGTTGGCTCTGGATTGTGAGGAAAAAAGCCATTTGGAGTTGTATGTATTTCAATAACATCACATCCAAGTTCCTTCAAAAATTCCGGTGTTATTATACTTCCTGCACCATTACAGCAGTCAATTGCAACTCTAAATTTTCTCTTTCTTATTAAATCAAGATCAAGAATCTTTAAAACCTTTGATATATGAATCTCAGAGGAGTTCTCAAATTTCTCAACCTCATGAATCTCATTCCATTTCGCCTGTAAAAAACTTCCCTGCCAGTAGATATTTAAAAGTTCCTTTGCCTCATTAGCATTTAAAAATATTCCATCATCCCTTACAAATTTAAGAGCATTCCACTCACTCGGATTATGGCTTCCTGAAATAACAATCCCTCCATCTGCCTTTAACTCCTCAACCATTATTTGAAGTGTTGGGGTTGTTGAAATTCCAAGATCAATTACTTTACAGCCAGTTGAAAGTAGTCCTGATATTAGTGCGCTTTTTATCATTGGACCTGAGGTTCTTGTATCCATTCCAACAATTACTCTTCCTCCTTCAAGATATGTTCCGAATGCCTGACCAAGGCGAAGAACCACTTCAGGATTTAAACCCATCCCAACAATTCCCCTTACTCCTGACACACCTATCATAAGACCTTTCATACTTCCTCTCCTTTTTCTTTTAATTTCTCCTCAAGTTCTCTTATCTCAAGTTCAAGTTTCGTAATCTTTGTCTCCTTTTCTTTTATTTCCTTCTCAAGTTTTGATATTTTTTTCTTCAGTGAAAGATTCTCAGGAAAACCAATAATAAATGAGATTATTGAACCAACAAATGCTGAGAATAAAACAATCACAACAAGGGGTATATCTTTAAAACCAAGAAATTCAACCCTTGGCTGTGACATAACCCCAAGAAAAACAAGAACAACAATAAGAAAAAAAGCAACAATGAATTTAAGTTGCGTCATTACATCCTCCTTGAATTAAAGAAATCCTTTAAAAATTTTAATAAAAACTTTTTATTTTTCAATATCTTTTTTGAGTTCTGCAAGGATATTTATTGCCTCAATTGGGGTTATATTATTTATATCAATCCTTTTTATCTTCTCCTTAATTACTTCCTCTTTTAAGAAAAAATCAAGTTGCTCTGGCTTTTCCCTCTGAACCTTCCTTCTTCCTTCCTCCTCAAGTTCCCTTAAAATCTCTTTTGCTCTTTCAAGAACCTCCTTTGGTATTCCAGAAAGGGATGCAACATGTATTCCATAACTCTTATCTGTAGCACCTTCAACAATTTTATGTAAAAATATTATTTTCCCTTTATACTCTCTGACACTTACATTGTAATTCTTCACTCCATTTAATAACTCTTGAAGTTCTGTAAGTTCAAAAAAATGAGTTGCAAAAAGAACCCTTGGTTTTAGAGGAATTTTATTTAAATATTCAACACATGCCCATGCAATACTTATTCCATCAAATGTAGATGTTCCTCTTCCAACCTCATCCATTATTATTAATGATTTCTCAGTTGCATTGTTTAAAATATTTGCAACCTCTGTCATTTCAACCATAAAAGTTGAAAGACCTCTTGATATATCCTCTCCAGCACCAATCCTTGTAAAAATCCTGTCAACAACACCAATTCTTGCTTTTTCAGCAGGAACAAATGAACCAATTTGAGCCATTATGACAATTAGAGCAACCTGCTTTATATAAACCGATTTTCCTGCCATATTAGGACCTGTTATTATCAAAATCTGATTCTCATTTCTGTCAATCAATGTATCATTTGGTGTAAATCTAACATTCCTTTCAACAACAGGATGTCTTCCTTCTATAATCTCAATTAAATCACCATCATCAACCTCTGGTTTTGTATAGTTATATTCAAGGGAAACAAAAGCAAATGTTGAGTAAACATCAATTTCACTGATTGTGTTTGAAAGTTCAAGTATCTCTTTAACCCTCTCTTTAACCTTCTCTCTTATACTTACAAATATTTCATACTCAAGAGCATTTCTTCTTTCATTTGCTGAAAGAATTATTGACTCCTTCTCTTTAAGTTCAGGAGTTATGAATCTTTCTGAATTAACAAGTGTCTGTTTTCTTATATAATCAGATGGAACAAGTTTAAGATTTGGCTTTGTTACTTCTATATAGTAACCAAATACTGAATTGTATCCGACTTTAAGTGATTGAATTCCTGTTCTCTTCCTCTCCCTCTCTTCAAGATTCAAAAGCCACTTCTTTGCCTCCTCAACCTCCTGATTTAATCTCTTAACCCTTTCATCATAATCTTCCTTTATTATTCCTCCTTCATTTAAAGATGCTGGGGGATTCTCAACAATTGATGAATCAAGTAAATCGTAAACATCATCTAAACTGTTTATATTAAATTCTGGAAGAATCTGTTTTAACTCCTTTACCTTTTTTAAACTCCTCTTTAAACTCACTAAATCCTTAGCATTTGCACTTCCAAAAGAAACCTTTGATACTATCCTTTCAAGGTCAAGTATGTCATCAAGAATATCCCTTGTCCTCTCAAGAATATCTCTATTTGAATAAAAAAATAAAACCTTCTCCTGTCTCTCTTTTATTTTTTTAACATCAATTAAAGGAGCAAGAAGCCATTTCCTTAAAAGCCTTGCTCCCATATTCGTCTTTGTTTTATCAAGAACATCAATAAGTGTTCCCCTTTTTGATCCATCATACACATTTTTTAAAATCTCAAGATTTTTTATACTTATATCATCAAGATAAAGTCTATCATTTTTCCTGTAGAAATTAATCCTTACAATATTTGTTATCTCCCTCTTCTGTGTCTCAATAAGATACCTGTAAAATGCATTAAATGCTTTTAATGAAAGATTCTTATCTTCAAGTTCATATCCTATTAAATTCTCAACACCAAGAATCTCTTTTAGTTTCTCTTTTCCTTCAAGTTCAGAAAAATCCGTCAATCTTAAATATACATTTTCAAATTTACCCTTTAAAAGTTCATATCCTCTATCATTTACTATTATCTCCCGTAAAGAGAGAGATGAAATTTCATTCATAATAAAATTAAATCCATCCTCATATTCTTCTGTAAGATACAGTTCTCCTGTTGATATATCTCCATAAACAAATCCACAGGATTTTTCATTTTCAAAATATACACTTCCTATAAAATTGTTTGTCTTTCCATCCAGAATATTCTCCTCTATAACAGTTCCAGGTGTTATAACCCTTACAACATCCCTTTTTACAAGTCCCTTTGATTTCTTCGGATCTTCAAGTTGTTCACATATTGCAACCTTTAATCCTTTTCTTATCAACTTCTCAATATAAGGAATACTTGCATGATGTGGAACTCCACACATTGGATACCCCTGACGGGAGGTAAGGGCAATATTTAATATCTTTGATGAAATTCTTGCATCCTCTCCAAACATTTCATAAAAATCTCCGAGTCTAAAAAAAAGAATACAGTCAGGATACTGCTTTTTTATATCCTGATACTGCTTTATAAGAGGTGTGAGTTTGGGCTCTTTCACTCTAAGATTTTCAAAATTCCCTTTAGTTCCTTCTTAATCTCTTTAAGAAGTTTAAGAGCAGGAACATTTTTATAGAATTCAAGTTCTAACTGCTCCTTTTTCTTTCTTCTTTCCTCAAGAAGTTTCTCTCTTGCTCCCTTTATACTGTATTTTTCAACATATAGAAGGTGCTTTATCCTTTCAATTAATTCTATATCTTCTTTTGTATATCTTCTTTGTCCTGACTCTCTTCTTGCGGGTCTTAAAAGTTTAAATTCACTCTCCCAGTATCTCAAAACATAGGGTTTAACTCCTGTAATCCTACTTGCCTCTTTTATTGTGTAAAACTTTTTCTCAATCATTCAAGTATTTCCGGAGAGGGTCTGAATTTAACAACCTTTTTCCCCTCTTTATTTATAAGTTCTCCTGTTTTTGGATTCCTTGCTAAATATGGTCCCTTAACTTTCACATAAAAACTTCCAAATCCCTGAATTGTAACCTTCTCTCCCCTTTTTAAAGCATCCTTTATGGTTTTAATAAATACTTCAACCGCATCCTTTGCTTCAACTCCAGCACATGTAACCTTTGAAACCTCTCTTACAATATCAAGTTTATTCATTTTGCCTCCTGAAACTCATCTTTGAGAGGTCTACTCATTAAATCCTTCAAAGATACTCTCGGTTTTTTTTCTCTAAAAAGAACATTATAAACTTCATTTGAAATTGGCATATCAATTTTATAAATTTTGCTCACTTTTCGCAACGCCTTAGAAGTGTAAACTCCCTCTGCTGTCATTTTAAGTTTCTTAAGAGCTTGGTCAAGTTTATATCCTTTTCCAATAAGTTCCCCAAGATTCCTATTTCTTGAATATTTTGAAAAACATGTAACCATCAGATCTCCTATTCCAGCAAGTCCCATAAATGTCTTTCTCTGAGCACCAAGTTTTATGCCAAATCTTGCAATTTCTGCAAGACCTCTTGTTATAAGTGCTGCTTTTGAATTTATTCCAAGACCAATTCCATCACAGATTCCAGAAGCAATTGCAATAACATTCTTCACACTTCCAGCAATTTCCACCCCTATTATATCTCTATTTATATAGGGTCTAAAATAATCTCTTGAAAATATATTCTGAATATCTTTTAAAATTCTTAAATTTTTACCAGCAATAACACAACTTGTAGGAAGTTTCTTTGCAACCTCCTCTGCATGTGTTGGCCCTGAAAGAACATAAACATCTATCCCCTTTATCTCCTCCTTCATAACTTCACTCATCCTTTTCATACTCTTTTCCTCAATCCCCTTAACTGCTGAAATAAAAATTCCCTTTTTTATATATCTTGAAAGTTTCTTAAAAAGTCCTCTTACTGCAAATGAAGGAACAGCGACAACATAAAAATCACTATGAACTAAATCTTTAATTGAGTTTGTTATTTTAACTTTTTCAGGAAGCATGATGTATGGAAAAAACCAAGGATGTCTTTTCTTTAAAAGATACTCAAAATTATTTTTATCATACTCCCATAAAGTAACATCCTCTTTTTCTGAAAGTAACAAAGC
>QMOP01000016.1 GCA_003650255.1 Caldisericota bacterium | reverse complement strand
TTTCCATTTTTTTAAATTTAATATTATCTAAATAAATCTTACCTAATTTTTCTGTTACAATTCTATCTTCAAAAACAATAACCATTTCATAAATTTTCTTAAAATCTTGCAAAGGTTTCTCATATTCAGGATGCATTGTAAATAAAAAGAGAGGAATTGAGATAGTTTGCCAAGTTTTCTTAATACCATCTACAAGAACCTTTCCCTTCCTTCCTTCCTTATCCTTCAACTCAAGCCAAAACCGAGTTGTAGATTTCTTTCCTCCTTTAATATCAAAACATAAGTGAGTAAATTCAGAAACATCAATGTCATTTAACTTCATCCAGAAACCATTATAAGCAGGATAGGGAGAGTCAACATCATAAGTAAGAGTTAAAATTCTGTTTCCATAAATTCTTTCAATCTCATCTTTACAAAACTGAGTTCTATCCTTTGGGTCTTTATTCCATGCACCAAACAATCCTCCAACACAATTAACATGACTATCCTTCTCAAAATCAGCAATAAGCAACTCTTTTTCTCCCGCTCTCAAAAAAATCAGAAAAATTAAAAAAAACATTTTCTCCCCCTCCTAAATTTCATGTTTAAAAGAAAAAACCACACTATCCCCTATTCTTTCATGAATATCCATACCAAATATAATTCCTAAATTTTTAAAAGGATTTATCTCTATCCCAAAACTAAAAACAGGATACTCCTTGTTTTTATATCCAAAAATAAAGTCAACTGTCCCAAGTTTTAAAATAATCCCCGCATTTATATTCTTCTCCTCCTCAATATAAAAACCAAATCTTCTCCCCTCAAACCCTGCACCAAAATAATCTCTAAATTCAACTTCCTCCCTCCTTCCATCCTGCCAGTAAACATCATTTGATAAAACATTCTCAAGATATACTCCCACTCTCATGCCTCCCTTTTTAAAAAGCACTCCCATATCAACTCCCTGAAAACTTCCCTTTTTTTCAAGAGAAGCAAATCCAGAATTTATAGAAATACCTAATGAAAGAAATCTGCATACTCTCTGGGAAAAAACAAGTGAAAAAAGATTTTCATTATAAGAAAAATATTCAAATTTTGATGTTGTTGATAAATTTTGAAAACCAATTCCAATTTTTGTCTCTCTTGTAATATCAAAAAAATATGAAACATTTGCACTTCTTATAAAACCAAGTGAATATAAATCTTCAACAGAGAAATAAATTGCATTTTTTTTATTAAAAATATACCCTGCTGGATTACCAAAATATCCACTCTGTATTACTGAACTTTTATTTTTAAGAAATCTACTTTTTTCTCCATACCCTCTGAACTCAAAAGCAGAAAATAATCTCAGAAATAGAAAAAATAAAAATATCATCTCTCCACTCCAACCAATCCCTTGAAAATCTCTTCGGAAATAGAACTCTTACCTTCAATTACCCATATATAAACTCCATTATTTATAGCACTCCCCGGCTTCCATTCAAAAGAACAACTCCCTTTTCCAAATCTGTTTTCATACAGATAAACTCTCTCTCCTCTTAAATTGAAAACCTCAAATTTTACATCTGTCTCTTCATCAACTGAAAAAGAAATGACAAACGAATCATCTAACTCATCTGAATCTGGCGATATCAGTGGTTTTGAAGTTTTAAAATTTTTAAGAATATTTCCTTCTCTTTTAAAACCTTCCTCTTTCTCAAGAGCCACTTCATCTACCACAGCCCTTCCAGAACCTCCTTCATTTGAACTTACTGTAAACCATATTTTTCTTACAGATTTAAAATCAAATTTCTTATCAGATGTTGTTGAAAAATAAAAGAACTCATCAAAAGGAATGCTAATTTTTCTAAAATCTGTAAAATTAAGAACCGAAAAAAACTTCCTTATAAAAACAGTTCCATCTTTATCCTCAATTTTTACCTCAAAATTATTCTTCTCTCCTTCACCTTTTAAATAGAATGAAATTCTGTCGTATTTATAAAAGTTCCAAGATGGTAGAATCTGTATTGCAATCCAATTTCCATTTTTAAAACTATAATCAACTTTTAAACATTTTCCATCTATCCCTTCTTCTCTAAAAAAACTGGCCTTATTTTCACCCTCCTCATATAGATAAATTGGAAGAATATCTGGAGAATCTTCAAATCCTTCAATTTCACTTACAACCATATCCTCTTCTCCACTTCCAAATCTCAAGAGATCAATTTTTACAACTCCTGTTGAATTCTCCCATACAAAATTTATCTGTTTCAACTTTGAAAAATCAATTTCTGAAAATGAAGAAAGGTAAATTTTATACTCTTTATACAAAGAGGAAGCATAATTTAAGTATCTATAAACAAAACTTCCTTCCTCATCTTTTATCTCAAGTTTAACTCTTCCATCTCCTTTAATAAAGAAAGAAAAATATGAGGTCCTTGAAACATCTATTCCTCTTCTCTCTTTATCCAAAAAAATCCAGATTCCACACCAAGATGATGGAACATTATAATCCACTTCTAATGCATACTTCCCCTCAAATGAATCTTCAATGAACTTTGTTGAGATGCTTTCTGTGGACGGCATTATACCCCACTCACCAGATAAAACATTTGGAGAGGATCCATCATTGAAATCATCAACAATAATCTCATCTGAATTTATAAGACAGAACCTATCCAAATAAAAACTCCCCTTTCCTCCTTTGTTTTTTGTTATCGTAAATTCAATCTTAACAATTTTATCTCTATCTAAAACTCCATCTCCTGCTCCAAATTCAGAATCATTCCATAAATAATCAAGTGAATATGATAATCCTTCCAGACTGAGATTTATCCTCCGCCATGCATCTTCTGGCAGGAGATAAAAATTTTGCAAACCAAAAACATCTCCGTTAAAATCTGTAACTTTAAATTCAAGATTATTTCCATCTCCACTACTTTTACAATAAAAACTTAAACAGTTCCCGCCTGTTAAATCAAAATATTTATCCTTCCTTATTTGAGCCCATGCAGTAGATGAAGAACCAAAATCATAATTAAGTTCAATAGCATCTCCACTATAACCAGATACATTTTTTATACTTAAATTTGCATCTTCACTCTTCTCTATACTCCAATTAGAAATATCCTCCATTCCATCAATAACAGCGGGGAAAATCAGCAATGAAAAATAAATCAGTAAAATCAAAATCTTACTCCTGCTTCAATTTCATACAATATTTTCCCAAATTCAAAAGGATATTGAAATGCAAAATCAAAAATTGCCTTCTTAAATTCAAAACCAAAACCAAAGGAAATCCTACTTATATCACCTCCTGTCCTCAAATAAAACTTCAATCCTTCTAACTCTCTACTCATCTCCGCACCAAATTTAAATCTAATATTTTCACTTTTCAAAACTCCTATCTCAACAAGCAGGTTTCCAAAACGCCTACCAAAGAAAACTCCTGATTTCTGAAGAATTTTTTCTGTCTTCTTTAAACCAACGTCTGGTCTATTTGCGTCAAGAATAAATGCAGAAACTACCACCCTTTTATATTCTTTCAATATTCCTATATCAAATGAAAAAACACTCCTTTCATTAGATTTCTCAAACACAGGATCATTTTTTGTCCTGAGATCAAGAGTATATTTCTTAACAATATTCTTCAAACTTATTCCAAATCCAATACCGAAAATTTCTCTTGCATATCCGATGATTAAACTTCTCTGTAGATATATATCTGACACATCAAGATTTTTATATCCAATAGTAAAAGTATTTTTAGATAATTTTTTTGAAAAAGAAAGAGAAGAAAAATCAATTCCAAGTTCATTAATTTCAAAATAGCCAGGTGAATAGTTTATAAATATTGCATCTTTCGCATATATAAGAGATGCTGGATTGTAGAAAATTCCTCTTGAATCAGAATGAAAAATTCTGAAACTACCTGAAGTCCCATCTCCCTTTGCTTCATATAAAAACTCCTGATAGGACAGCAAATAAATTGCAAAAATTAAAAATATTATCATTTTGCTACAACAATAATTCCATAAACTCTCTTTCCATCCTTTTCTATCTCATAAATATACGGACCCGAAGAAACATATCTATCAGCATCATCCTTCCCATCCCAAACTGAAACATTATTAAGATTCCTTACAAGTTCACCGTTGAGTGTGTATATTTTTATTGTGAACTCTCCACTCAATCCAAACTGCACATAATCATTAATACCATCCTGAATTTCAGGTGTAATAATTTTTTCTTTTGGTTTCCAATCTTTAACACTTTCTCTTAAAACAGGAAATATGGCAAATTTTGAAAAATGCATTACTGTTGCAGAAACAATATTTTCACCGCTATCTACTTCACCTCCAATATATCTCCACTCATATCCATCCCAGTAAAAAATCCTCAAAGTATTTTCATCATAACCTTTACTATCTTCTCGACCATCATTATCAATATCATAATACAAAAGTTTTATAATGCATGGATCTTGAAACATAATCTCTGGTGTTATTTCATAACATATAACCGATCCTTCTGGCTCTTCAACTTTTCTAAAATTAAATTTAACTTCTCTTCCAATCCGAGGTATTAAAATCTCTGCTTCCCCATCATCAGGATTACCATCAAGAAGCTTTATTAACCCGGAAGAAAGTGTGATATTGAATTCATCCCTTATCTCTATGGAAAGTGGAGTTGGAGATGAAAAACTTTGATTAAAAAACCCACTGCTTCCTGCAACAGAATAAGTGTTCCAGTTTCCAACATTATCAAAACAAACAATATAATAATAAATCGTTGTTTTTTTATTTAATGGTGATATTTCAAATTTGAAATTTTCATTTTTTGTAGTTGAACTCATCAAAACTCCACCCTCCTCCCACCAACAGAATTTTACTTCTTTAACTCCTGAGATATTATCAACACATCTTCCTTTAAAAACAATCTTATTCTCTTTATCATAAATCACATCCGATGGAGCATAATCAATATAGATTCTCGGTATTTCTGTATCTCCCTGATATGATAACGAAAATGTTATTGTTGTAAAATATACACCTGCTGGCAATTTTCCTGTGAAATCTGCTCCTAAATAAAGATAAAAAGGAGAAACTGCTTTTTTATCTTGAACATATTGCTTTATAAACAAACCATCCATATCATAATAAGCAATTCTTGTATAAAAAGTGCTATAAGAAGTATCCCAATCATTATCATTTTTATCCTTTACATAAAACCACTGATCTAAAGTCGAAGAAGATAAACTCAAAGATGAGATATTTTGAGTATCATCATAAACCTGCCATAAAAGAGGAACTCTATATATAGGAGAAGAGGAAATAAAAACAAGTCCATTTTTAAATTCATCGCTTTCATTTACATAATTGTTATTCTCAGTAAAAATATCCAATCTCCAGGGAGATGGCTCTTCACCTGTATTAATTTCAATATACTGATTTGCTATCCAATAACCTGTTGACTTAATATTTCCAAAATCAAGTGTTGAAGTTGCCTCAGATGTTGAATAATCTATTACTCTTACACTAATTTCTGAAAATAATAATGAAATCAAAAACAAAAAAACAATCATTCTCTTGGGGCCTCTAAAAATACATCATCTATATAAAACTTTCCTTCTACATTGGCATCTCCTGGCTCCGGGAAAATAAGAATTTCTCTTATGTTTTTAATATCACAACTACCTATTTTTGAACTGTCCCAGTTCCATATTAACTTCTGCCAGGTACAAGAACTTGTTGTAACCTGCGTCCCAATATCACCAGATTCTGTCCCATTTTCATCTTTAAATTTTATGAAAATATCTATATTATTTGTTGAACTACTGCTCTCTACAGAATATATCCACATTGATATTGAACTTGAAGCGGAAACAGAGAAATCATGATTGTTTCCAAATGTATCTGTAAGGTCTGTACAATTAAAATATTCCCATTCTGCACCTGTTCCTTTTTTATAAGTCAACTCAAGTGAATACTTTCCAGAATGGGAAAGAGTAGATACAACAACATATGTAAATGTTGCAACAATTCCATCATCCCACCAGGAGGCATCGGGAACAAGATTCTGGTCCCATCTACTTCCATCGTTTTCAAAATCATCAATCTTTCCAGAAAGAAGATGCGCTTTTGCAGTAACAGTTGAGACCTCCATTGTTGTCTCAGATAAAAGCATTGCCAAAAATAAAATTAAAATAACCATAGAGAATAAATCTTATATTTACCCTTTTTTCTGAGTAGTTTAAACTTTTTTCTTTTTACTACATTTTTAAATCCATAAGGCACACCATAATTCATTTTCAAAATAACTCTGTATTTCCCTTCCCTTAAATCCTTTACTTTTTTATCAAACACATACCTCTTTCTTTCTCCAACTAAAACAGGTATTCCCAATTTTGTAGAAGATGAGAAAATTTTTCTTCTTCCACCAAAAATATCAATAAAAAACTGAGGTCTTAAATGAATATTTCCTTTATTTTCCACATTTACAAACAACATATTATCTTTAATATTCAACTCTATCTCTAATTTTGGCTTTGGCTTCAATCCTTTTGGCCAGAGATAAAATCCTGAACCTATCCTTGTTATTATATTCCCTTCACTTTCCGGAATAAAAAATACCTCAACAAACTCCTCCTTATTTACATTGCTATCATCTATCTTATACCCTATTCTCTTAAATCCATCAACCACAATCTCCTCATTTTCAATTTTAAGCCATTTTACTTCCGGTTCCTTCTTAACACGAACAACAACTCTTTTCTTAGATTCCACCTCCCAATAGCCACTTTCGCATTCAGAAGTTGTCTCTATTATTACCGGTTTTACTCTTATGTAAGCAAAACTACTGATGATAAAGATCAAAATAAATATTACCACTGTAATCTCCACTAGATGCTGACTTAAACTCTCCTCCTAAATAAATATAAACATCCTGATTATCTTCATCTGTTCTTCCTGAAGTTGGAAAATCTGCAAGATTGCAGTAATCTGGCCCACCATAACAGATATTTGCATAACTTGTTTTTGCATCATTCCAGTCAGGATCATTTTTATCCTTTATATATGCCCATCCTGTAGTTGTTGAACACTGAACTCCACCTGCTTGTATCTCATCATAAACTCTCCAGAGAAGAGGCAATCTAACAGTATTTGTTGCAGTATGAATAAGACCACCTCTACTTGTAGTTGTAGAACCACCCCAATTTGTATTATTTGTATAAATTCTTATTGCCCAGGAAAGATAATTGTCATTGTAATTTACCTCTATATACTGATTTGCCTCTTTGTAAGTAGTGGTGGATGGAACACTTCCCCAGGTAACTGTAGAAGTGGCAACATCATCACTCACATTTCTAACAAAAACACTCATTTCAGCAACTCCTAAAAGAGTTGCCTGTGCTGGAACTGAGGTTGAAACATCAACTGTCTCTGCAAAAAGATTAGAAAGAATAAACAGTGAAACCAAAAACCACTTTTTCACCTTACACCTCCTGTAGAGTCTCTAATTACCAGTTCTCCCTTCAAAAACAATGACTTTTCCCTCTTATTATTAATTTCCTTAAATAAAAGATTAACTGCTTTTCTCCCTATCTCCTCAAATGGCTGACGAAATGTTGAAAGGGGAGGGTCAACTGTCTTTGTTATATCTATATCATCAAATCCAATTACACTCACATCATCCGGAACCTTTATAGATAACTCCTTTAACCCTCTTATCACTCCTATTGCCATTAAATCATTACATGCAAAAATCGCTGTTATATCCTTCCTTTCTGCAAAAACATTCTTCACTAATCTATATCCACTATCCACTGTATAATCTCCATAAACAATGTATTCCTCACCAATATTAAAATCTAAAAGCGCCTTTCTATATCCTTTTAATCTATCAATTGTATTATAATTATCTTTCATACCTCCAATAAAAAGAATCTTTCTATGTCCCAGACCAATAAGATATGAGGTTATTTTATATCCCGCCTCAACATTATCAAGATCAACAAAAAGGACTCCTCTTTCTCTCACATTAATAAACACTGCCTTGATATTCCTCTTCTTTGCCTCCATTATTGGTTTCGAACCTTTAAGTGGAGCAACAAATATATATCCCTCAACAGGAAATTTTCCAATTTCATATTCTCCTCTTTCGACAAGAAGATTAAAATTATTTGCTGAAACCTCCTCAAAAATTCCAGTTAGAAGTTTATAAAAGTAATAAGCATTTATCTCCTTTTCAGGAAAAACAACACTTATCAATTCTGTCTTCCTCTTAGCAAGACTTCTTGCTATGGTATGTGGAGAATATTTTAGTTTTCTAATAACTTCTAATACCCTTTTCTTCGTATCATCCTTTACCTTCTCAGGAGAATTGAATATTCTTGATACAGTCGCAACTGAAACATTTGCCTTTTTAGCAACCTCTCTAATTGTTTTTTTCATGTAACCGTTTTCATTATATAAACAACAATCTAATTTGTCAAGAATTTTTTGAAAAAATTTTTCACTTGACAAAACTATATATAGTTTCTAAATTTGATGATGAAACTATATGTAGTGGGAGGTCCACATGAAAATCTGTGAAAATGGAAGTTGTAAAGTGGGAACTGTTTTATACTTTTTTGGAAAAGAGGAATGTCCTGAATGCAAAAGATTAAAAGAGACACTTGACTCTAAAAAAATTATTTATGCCTATTTTGACATCCAAACAGTTGAGGGCTTATCAAAGGCAGCATACTATAACATCTTTGAAGTTCCTGTTCTTCTTCTTGTAGAAAATGGAAAAGAATTAAAAAGATGGAAAGAAAATTTTCCTATTGAGGAAATTGAAAAACATCTTCAATAATGCAAAATACAAGAATTGCTGACTACTTTGAAGCATCCCTGATTGACTGGGAAGGAAAGATTGCTACAACTTGCTTTTTTTCAGGCTGTAATTTCAGATGTCCATGGTGTCAGAATGGAAAACTTCTTAAAAAAACAATAACAGAACTGCATAAAAGTATCCTTTCCCTTTTAGAAAATAAAAAAGATTGGATTGATGGAGTTGTTTTTGGAGGAGGTGAGCCACTTCTTGAAGAAGATGCAATTGAATTTGCAGAAGAGGTCAAAAAAAGAGGATTCCTTATAAAAATTGATACAAATGGCTCAAAACCTGAAATTTTAAAAACTTTGATAGAAAGAAATCTCATTGATTATGTTGCTCTTGATATAAAAGCAAGATTAAACGAAGAAAATTATAAAGTTGCAACTGGAACAAATAACTTTTTTAAAGAGGTCCTTGAAAGTATTAAGATTCTAATTGAAAACAATATTGATTTTGAATTTAGAACTACTCTTGTTCCTGAAATTATAAACAAAGAAGATGTGATTTTTAATTTAAAGTTTATACCAGAGAAAACAAAATATATAATACAAAAATACAATCCTCAAAATGCTCTTACACCTAAATTTAGAAATGTAAAACCATATCCTGATGAATATCTCGAAGAAGTGAGCAATGAAATAAATAAAAGAGGGAGGTTATCATGGGTAAGATGAAAATTACAAATATTCCACTTTATGTAAAAAAGAGGGATGGAGAAATTGAAAAGTTCAATCCAAAAAAGGTTCTAAACACTCTTAATACCATTAAAGGTTATGGAGAATTGACTGATTTTGATGTAAATAGATTATTTTTTGAAATAATCAATACTTTAAAACAGGAATTTCTTCCAGGAGAGACAATAAAATCTGAAAAGATTCAAGATATTATTTTAAATATCCTTCAGGAAAAAGGTTATTCAAATCTTTACAGAATCTTTTACTCATATAAAAACTTAAAAAAGAACAGAATCAGAGTTGTTAAAAAACTTGCAAAGGATGTAACTGATTATTCACTTCTTGTGACAAGTTCAAGGGAAATGATAAGCTCACCATGGGATAGAACAAAGATTATAAAGGCACTCACAAAAGAGATAGGATTAAAAAAGGATGAAGCGAAAAAAATTGCTAAAGAAGTTGAAAAAAGAATTATATCAAGTGGATTGAAAGTTGTTTCAACAAGTTTAATCAGGACAATTATTGATAACATCCTTCTTTCAAAAGGATATGAAAATAAAATCCCAAAGCACACTGAGGTTGGAATATCAACCTATGACCTTGAAAAGATTGTTCTTTCAAAACCAAAAGAAAATTCAAACATTGCAACACATAATCCAGAAGCAGTAAATCTTGCAATTGCAGAAATTGTTTTAAAACAGTATGCACTAAACAGGGTCTTCTCAAAGGAGGTTTCAACAGCACATAAAGAAGGGATAATTCACATTCATGATCTTGGCTATCCTGTAAGAGTTTATTGCAGTGCTCACTCTCCTGAATATTTAAAAAAGTTTGGACTCCGTCTTGATAATTTAAACATAATATCCAAACCAGCAAAGTATGCAAGAACCTTAACAGGACACCTAAATACATTCCTTGCAAGTATGCAGGCATTTTATGCAGGTGCACTTGGAATTGCCTACGTTAATGTATTCTATGCACCATTTTTAAGGGGATTGAGTTATAAAGAAATAAAACAGGAAGCACAATACTTAATATTTTCCCTTTCCCAGAGTGCATTTTCTCGTGGAGGACAGGTTCTTTTTGTTGATAACAATCTTCATACAGGAATACCAAACTATCTAAAAAACGTTCCTGCGATAGGGCCTGGTGGTGAATACACTGGTGAAAAATATGGAGCATTTGAAAAAGAAGCACAACTTTTCTTAAAAGCACTTCTTGAAGTTTATGGTGAGGGAGATGGACAAGGGCATTTATTTGCTTTTCCGAAATGTGATCTTCACATAAATGAGGAAACATTTAAAGACCCGGAACAGAAAAAACTCCTTGAACTTGCATGTGAGGTCGCATCAATTAATGGTTCTCCATATTTTATTTTTGATAGAGATGAGGTAACACTTTCTGCATGTTGCAGATTAAGAACTCAGATTAAGGATGAGGTGATGCTTAAAAATCCAGAAAGTATGAGGTTCTGTGGATTCCAGAATGTAACAATTAACATTCCTCAGGCAGCATATAGAGCAGTAAGAAAAGGAAAAAGAAATATTGAGGGGCTTCTTGAAGAGATTGAGATGGCTATGAATATTGCATTAAAAGCACACTTTGAGAAAAAAAGATTTATTGAAGAGATGATGAAACCATCAAGACCACTATGGGCTATTGGAAAACCATCACTTGATGGAAGACCTTATGTTGACTTAAACAAAGCAACCTATATTATAGGAATTATTGGGCTTAATGAGGCAATTCAGTTTATAAAAGGGAAACAACTTCATGAAAGTGAAGAGAGTTATGAAGCAGGTCTTAAAGTAATATCATTTATGTATCTCAAAGCAAAGGAGTTTGAGAAAAAATATGAACTGAAATTTTCACTTGAGGAATCACCTGCTGAAAGCGCAACAAGAAGATTAGCAAAGGTTGACCTTGAACTTTATCCAGAATCAAAAGATGTAATAAAAGGAAATATTGAAGAGGATGAAGCATATTATACAAATTCAATACATTTTGCTCAAGATGCACCAATAAGCTTTATTGAAAGAATTGAAAAACAATCAAGATTCCATCCTCTAATTGAAAGTGGAGCAATAATACATGCATTTATTGGTGAACAAAAACCTTCTCCAAAATCCATATTCAATCTTGTTGAGAAAACCTACAAAAATACTCAGTGTGCCCAGGTTACTATCTCTCCTGAATTTACAATATGTAACAGTTGTGGAAAACAGATGAGAGGAATTAAAAATATCTGTCCACATTGTGAAAGTAAGGATGTTTATAGCATTACAAGAATTGTTGGTTATTACTCAAGGATAGATAACTGGAATAAGTCAAAAATAGGAGAATTGAAAGATAGGCATAAAGGGAACTGGGTTTTTGAACATGGGAGTAACTGAGTAATTGAGAAGATGAGGATAAAAGTAAAAAGGATAAGAGAGGTAGAACTGCCACAGTATCAGTATCCCGGAGATAGTGGAGTTGATTTAATAAATGCAGAAGAAACTTTTATTCTTAAACCAATGATGAGAAAGGTTGTTCCAACAGGAATTAAGGTGGAAATTCCAACTGGATATGAATTACAGATAAGGCCAAGAAGTGGGCTTGCAGCAAAACATGGGATTACAGTCCTTAATACTCCTGGAACAGTTGACTCGAGTTATAGAGGAGAGATAAAAGTAATTCTTATTAATCTTGGAGAAAAAGAGATTGAGATAAAAAAAGGAATGAGAATTGCTCAAGGTGTTTTAGTTAAAGTTGAAAAGATTGAATGGAAAGAGGTAAAAAGGTTAAGAAGAAGTAAAAGA
>QMOP01000015.1 GCA_003650255.1 Caldisericota bacterium | reverse complement strand
AGATGTATTTAAAAATAAAAGAAGAGAAGTGGGATGAAATTTTTGAGTGCTTTAAGAAAAATTCATTTTTAAGGAGTTTTTTAATTAAAGTTTTATCTTTAAGAAAAGAGAAAGATTTTTCTTATGAAAGGGAGTTGCTTGATATTATTGAGTCCAGTTATTTTGAAATTTATTCTAAGATAGAAGGAGAGGAGATTTTCTTTCTTTTTTATTTAAGAAGGATTTATCAGTTGAAAATTCTTTATATGGTTTTAAATTTGCTTGAAAATGGTTTTGATTTGGGTATTTTAAAGGAGATATGTCTGGTTTGATGGCAGTTATTGGAAGTGATGATTTCTCTTTTCCTTTTGAATTTATTGGTTTTAAAAGAATAGGAGAGGATGAGATTGATAAATTAAACAGTGTTACGTTTCTTGTTGTTGAGAGAGAATTTTATGAAAGTAAAAAAGAGATTTTTGATGAGTTTGAAAAAAAAGTAGAATCAGTTTTGGTTGTTCTTCCTGGAATAAAGGAGGATTTTAAAAAGAATTTAGAAGAGATAAAAAATTTAACAATAACTGCTACAGGAGTGAACTTATGGAAAAAGGAGTAATTGTAAGAGTAACAGGACCACTTGTTGTTGCAAGGGATTTGAAAGATGTTAAGATGCATGAAGTTGTAAGGGTAGGGGATATAGGGCTTATAGGAGAAGTGGTTGAGATAAGAGGTGAAGATGTATATATTCAGGTTTATGAGGAGACATCAGGAATTGGACCGGGAGAAAGAGTAATAAGAACAGGAGAGCCACTTTCAGTTGAACTTGGTCCAGGACTTTTAAGCACAATTTATGATGGTATTCAGAGACCACTTGAAAGAATAAGGGATGAGTTTGGAAGTTATATTGTAAGAGGAGTAAATATTCCGGGACTTGATAGGAATAAAAAATGGAGATTTACACCAATTCGTAAAAAAGGAGAGGTTGTTTCTGAAGGAGACATAATTGGTGAGGTTGAGGAGACAGGAGCAATAAAACATAAAATTATGATTCCTCCTGGTATTGGAGGAAAGATTGTTGAGATAAATGAGGGAGAATTTACTGTTTTAGATACAGTTGCAAAAGTTGAAAAGGATGGTAAAGTTTTTGATATAAGGATGATGCAGAGATGGCCTGTAAGGGATCAAAGACCAATAAAGAAAAAATTAAAAACAGATGAGCCACTTATTACAGGAACAAGGGTCATTGATACATTCTTTACAATAACAAAAGGTGGAACAGCAGCAATTCCAGGTCCATTTGGAAGTGGAAAATGTGTTTCTCCTGAAACCCCTGTTTTACTTTCAACAGGAGATCTTCTTCCGATAAAAGAAATTTATGAGAGATATAAAAATGATGGGGTAAAGAAGAAGAATGGTGATGAGGAATATACGATAATAAACAAACCTCTCTGTGTGTTTGGCCTTTCTCATGGGAAAATTAAACCTTTCAGAGTAAGGGCAGTTTATAAAGGCAAGACAGATTTTTTAATTAAGATTAAGACAAGGTCTGGCAGGGAGTTTAAAATTACACCTGTTCATAAACTTTTTAAATTTCATGATATAGAGATTAAAAAAACTCCTGCAGTGGAATTAAAAGAAGGGGATTTTCTTGTGATGCCGAGAATTATTCCAGAGGTGAATAAGAATGGAGAAGTGATAGATTGGAGGAATATATTTAAAGATTTCAGGATTATTGAGGGGAAAGATTTTATGAAGTTCTGTAAAGAGGTTGGCAAGCTCAGAAAGAAATATAAAAGCTTAAAAAAAGTTTCAGAAGTTCTTAAGATAAATTATGACACTCTTATTTCTTACTGGTGTAAAAAGAATAATCCTACACTGGATTCCTTTTTTAAAGTTTTTAATTTGAGTGAAACACTTCCACCTGATGTTAATTATTTGAAGGGAGAAACAACTTCAAAGCCAGTAAAGATTCCGAAAAAAATGGATGAGAAACTTGCGTTATTTTTAGGATTGATTACTGGAGATGGACAGGTTAAAGGAAGGAGTATAAGATTTTATACAAATGATGAGGAGTTGAAGCATCTCTTTAGAACCCTTGTAAGGGAGATTTTCTCTTTAAGTACAAAAGAGTATAAGATGAAAACAGTGGATGTTTTGATTGTTGAAAGTCCAGTTGTGAAGAGATTACTTGATTATTTTGGTTTTCCCGAATATAAGAAGTCAAAAAGGGTTGGTCTCCCAAAGGGAATTCTCTCTATGAGTAAGAGTATTATGGCTCAATTTTTAAGTGGATACTTCTTGTGTGATGGATATTTTAATGAGAAGAGAGGAGAAATAGAGATTGCAACTTCAAGTAAAAATTTATTTACAGGGCTTTGTTATCTTCTTCTGTTTCTTGGCATAAAGGCAAGTTTTAAGTATAGAAAAATGAGAAACTACGAAAACTGGAGGATATTTATTAGAGGGAAGGACGAAATAAAGAGATTTTATGAAAATTGTGCAACTGATATTGAGAAATATAAGAGGATTGAGAGATATTTGTTATCTAGTAGAAGAAAGTATAATTCATGGGATATTGTTCCACTGAGCAGGGAATTTGTTGATAGGATTTATAGAGGGTTAGGTTTGAATTATACAAAACTCAAAAAGGAAGGGATTGAGATACATAATTATCTTGGTGGTGAAAATATGGGAAGAGAAGTATTTGAGAAAATTGCCGTTCTCTCCAGAGATGAGCAATTAATAAACTTTGTAAGAAATCATCTTTCATCAATTTTTATAGACAGGATTGAAAAAATAGAATGGATAAAGAAAAGGCAAGATGTTTATGATTTAGAGGTTGAAAATGCCCACAATTTTATAGGAGGAGATGTTCCAAGTTTCTTCTCAAACACAGTTATTCTCCATCAATTAGCAAAATGGAGTGATGCCGATATTATTGTTTATATTGGATGTGGTGAAAGAGGAAATGAGATGACAGATGTTCTTACTGAATTTCCAGAGTTAAAAGACCCAAGAACTGGAAGAAGTTTGATGGAAAGGACAGTTTTGATAGCAAATACAAGTAACATGCCTGTTGCAGCAAGGGAGGCAAGTATTTATACAGGAATTACAATTGCAGAATATTTTAGAGATATGGGATATAAGGTTGCATTGATGGCAGATTCAACAAGTAGATGGGCTGAGGCATTGAGAGAAATGTCTGGAAGAATGGAAGAGATGCCAGGAGAAGAGGGATATCCTGCGTATCTTGGAACAAGGATTGCAGAGTTTTATGAAAGAGCAGGAAAGGTTGTGTGTCTTGGAAGTGATGGTAGAATTGGTGCTCTATCTGCTATAGGAGCTGTTTCTCCTCCTGGAGGAGATCTTTCAGACCCAGTTGTTCAAAATACTTTAAGAGTTGTTAAAGTTTTTTGGTCATTAGAGGATAAACTTGCTTTTCAAAGACACTTTCCTGCTATCTCGTGGTTGAGGTCTTATTCACTTTATATTGACAATATAAAGAAATGGAGTGAAGAAAATCTTGGGAGTGATTTTATATCTTTAAGAGCGAAAGCACTTGAAATTTTGCAGAAGGAGGATTCCCTTATAGAGGTTGTTCGACTTGTTGGAATGGAGGCGCTTTCTGAGGAGGATAAACTTATTCTTGATACGGCAAAGATGATAAGGGAGGACTTCCTTTCCCAGCATGCTTTTGATCCAGAGGATACTTATACATTTATTGATAAGCAGTATATGATGTTGAAGATAATAATAACTTTTCATCATAAATTAAAAGAGTTGATTTCATCTGGAAAGAAACTTGATGAGTATAAGGATATACCAATAAGGGAAAAAATAGCGAGGATGAAATATGTAAAGCATGAAGATTTTAAAGGAATTTTTGAAAAAATTACAGAGGAAATAGAGAGGTTGAAATGAAGGAGTATAGGACAGTAAGGAGAATATCAGGGCCACTTATTCTTGTTGAAGGGACAGAGGATATTAAGTATGGTGAGGTATGCGAGGTTATTGCTCCTGATGGAGAGATTAGAACAGGACAGGTTCTTGATTCTTCAAAAGATGCAACACTTGTTCAAATTTTTGAAGGAACAACAGGTCTTAATCTTGAAAAATCAAAAGTAAGATTCCTTGGAAAAGGGCTTGAAATAGGTGTTTCTCCTGAAATTCTTGGTTCTGTTTTTGATGGGCTTGGAAGAGTTAAGGGTGAAAGTAGTTTTGTTCCTGAAAAATTTCTTGATATAAATGGTTTACCACTGAATCCTTCTGCAAGAGCATATCCAAATGATTTCATTCAGACAGGAATTTCAGCAATTGATGGTTTAAATCCTCTTGTTAGAGGACAGAAACTTCCAATATTTTCTGGAACAGGACTTCCGCATAATGAACTTGCAGTTCAGATTGCAAGACAGGCTAAAGTGGGAAAGGTGGAAGGTGAAAGGTGGAAAGTGGAAGAAGGTAGATTTGCTGTTGTTTTTGCTGCAATGGGAATAACATTTGAAGAGGCAAGTTTTTTTGAAGAAAGCTTCAAAGAAACAGGAGCAATTGAAAGGTCAGTTCTTTTTTTAAATTTGGCAGATGATCCTGCGATTGAGAGGATAGCAACTCCAAGAGTTGCTTTAACAGTTGCTGAATATCTTGCTTTTGAACTTGATATGCATGTTCTTGTAATACTTACTGATATGACAAATTATGCTGAAAGTTTAAGAGAGATATCTGCTGCAAGAAAAGAGATACCTGGTAGAAGAGGTTATCCTGGTTATATGTATACTGACCTTGCCACAATTTATGAAAGAGCAGGAAGATTAAAAGGAAAGGAGGGTTCAATTACTCAGATTCCAATTCTTACAATGCCCGAAGATGATAAGACACATCCTGTTCCGGACTTAACAGGATATATCACAGAAGGTCAGATAATTCTTTCAAGAGCACTTCATCAACAGGGTATATATCCTCCAATAGATGTTTTACCTTCTTTATCCCGACTTAAAGAGAAAGGTATTGGAAAAGGAAAAACAAGAGAAGACCATTCATCTGTGAGTGCTCAGGTTTTTGCATGTTATGCAAGAGGTAAAGAAGCAAAGGAACTTGCTTTGATTTTAGGAGAAGAGGCATTAAGTGAAGTTGATAAAGCATTTGTAAAATTCAGTGAGGAGTTTGAAAGAAGTTTTGTTTCTCAAGGGTATTATGAAGAGAGAAATGTTTTTGAAACACTTGATATGTGCTGGAAACTTTTGAAACTTGTTCCAAGGAGTGAATTAAAAAGGGTTAAGGATGAGATGATTGAGAAGTATATGGGATAAGAGACAAAATGCAAAATGCAAATTGTAAATTGCAAAATGTAAAGTGTAAGGGGTTAAGATGTTGAGGGTTAATCCGACGAGAATGGAGTTATTGAGGTTAAAGAGAAGACTTATTGTTGCAGTAAGAGGTCATAAACTTTTAAAAGACAAACAGGATGAGTTAATGAAGAATTTTTTTAATATTCTTGATGAAATAAAGGGTGTTGTTGATGAGATTATCAAATTGAGAGATGAAGTTTATAAAGCATATTTTATTCTTAAAGGTTGGAATTTGAATATTCTTAAGAGTTTTTATTTTAAAGAGAGAAGTATAGAGATTGAAAAAGGAATTTTATACAGTTTAAGAATTCCTGTTTTTAAAGAAGTAAAAGGAGAGTTTGGAGAAAGTTTAGATTCTTTTTATGAATTACTTAAAAACAAAACACAAAGTTTTTTAGATAAGCTGATTGAGTTTGGAATAAAACTTAAAATTTTAAAGATTCTCTCAAAGGAACTTGCTTCAACAAGAAGAAGGGTCAATGCTCTTGAATATATTTTAATTCCAGAGATAAAGGATACAATAAAATATATTTATATGAAACTTGAGGAAATGGAAAGGGGAAATCTTACCAGGCTTATGAGAGTTAAGGAGAAGGTAAGAAAATGAATGGTTGTATTTTAATACTCCCTCTTATTGTTAGTGTAATGGCAATATTTGTTTTTTATATTTCACACAGAAGGATTTTGAGGGAAAGGAGAAATTATGAGAGATCTTTTCTTGAAAAGGAAAGGGAATTGAGGAAGTATCATGAGGATTTAAAATTTTTACAGTCATTTCTTAAAGGTTTAAGGAGTATAGGAATTACAACGAGAGTGTCTCCTGATATAAGAGAACTGTGTCAGATTATAATAGAGAAGGTTACAAAACTTATGAAGACAGAAATAGGTTCTTTAATGTTACTAAATCCTGAAACAAACCTTCTTGAAATATATGGTTCTGTTGGACTTGATGAAGAGATTGTAAGGACAACAAAACTTAAAATTGGAGAGGGTATTGCTGGAAGGGTTTTTCTTGAGGGAGAACCAATATTCTGTGCTGATATTGAGAAGGATCCGAGATTTATGAGAAAGGCAAATGTTAAGTATTATTCAAAATCTTTTATATCAGTTCCTTTAAGAGTTGGGGACAGGGTTATAGGAGTTTTGAATGTTAACAATAAAGAGAAGATGCAGGAGTTCAATCAGACAGACCTTGAACTTCTTGCAATTGTTGCAGATGAGGTTGCAGCGATTATTGAGAATACAAGACTTTATTCAAGGATGAGGGAGATGTATATAGGAACAATAAAGGCACTCGCTCATGCACTTGAGGCAAGGGATCCATATTATCAGGGACATTCTGAAAGAGTTGCAAGATATTCAGTTGAGATTGCAAGAAAACTCGGACTTCCACAGGAGCAGATAGAAAATGTAAGAAGAGCAGCACTTATTCATGATATAGGAAAGATAGGAGTTCCAGATACAATTCTTTTAAAGCCAGATCAACTTACAAAAAAGGAATGGGAAATAATAAGAGAACATCCAGAGATAGGAGAAGAATTGATAAAACCAATTGATTTTCTTGAGAATCTATCTCCAATGATAAGGTCACATCATGAAAGATGGGATGGACTTGGTTATCCTGATGGATTAAAAGGAGAAGAGATTCCAATAGGTGCAAGGATAATAGCAATTGCAGATGCATACGATTCAATGACAAGTTCAAGACCTTACAGGGAGGCGCTGAATAAAGAGAAAGCAATTGAAGAATTGAAAAAGGAGAAGGGAAGGCAGTTTGACCCACATCTTGTTGATGTATTCCTTGAAGTATTAAAAGAGGAAGTTGAGAGATAAAGGGGTATTGTTTGTTGTTGCTACTCCAATAGGAAATTTAGAGGATTTATCAGAAAGAACAAAAAGGATATTAAAAGAGTCTGATTTAATACTTTCAGAGGATACAAGGAAGGCAAAGATAATTCTTAATTTTATTGGAGTGAAGAAGAAAGTTTTGAGTTTATATCAGGAAAAGGAAGAAAGAATGGTTAATTTTGTCATAAAAGAGATTCAAGAAGGGAGAAAGATTGCACTTATAACAGAAGCAGGAACTCCGTGTATTTCTGACCCAGGAGCAATTATTGTTTCTGGATTAAGAGAGAAAAATCTGGATGTTATTCCTGTTCCTGGACCCTCAAGTGTTATTTCAGCATTTTCAGTAAGTGGTTTCAGGGATTCAGATTTTATATTTATAGGATTTCTTCCGAGAAAAAAGTCAAAAATGAAAGAGAAACTTAAAAAATTTCTATCTTTAAGGATTCCTGTTATATTCTTTGAATCTCCATATAGAATAAAAAGGACACTGGAAGTTTTGTCTGAAATTTCAAAAAGTTTAACTGTATTTATTGGAAGAGAGATGACAAAGCTTCATGAGGAGTATTTAAAGGGAAATATAGAGGAGATTAAAGAAATCTTGGGAAAAAGAAAATTAATGGGAGAGTTTACAGTTGTTGTTAAATATGAAGAGGGTTAGTTTACTCACGAAATTTATAATCCTTATGACACTTCTGGTAGTAATTCCTGTTCTTGTTGTTGGAATAAGAACATTATATTTAAACAGAAAGGTATCAAGAAAACTTATTTCGCTTGGAAGTGAAGCTTTGAAGACAACTCTTCTTGAATATCAGACAAGTATCGCATTAAACTATGCTGAAAAAGTTTCAAATTACTTTGAAAATATAATCGAAAGTTTATCACTTGTGATGACAGAAGATTTTATGGGATTAAATTTGAGTGAAAAGAGAAGATTTCTTGCTTCCATTTATGCTACTTCAAGACATATAAGAGCAATAATATTTTTAAGAAGAGAAAATCCTTTAATAGTTATACCTGAAAGATTTCATTTTGAAAAGGAGAAGTTTTTAAAAGAAATACATAAACTTAATCCAGGAGTTTTAAAAATAGGGGAAGTTTATTTTAAGGACAACACACCGTTTATTGATATTATTTACACTTTAAATAATACAGATTCAATAGTTGTTGTTTCAAGCTTAGATGAACTCTGGAGAGAAATTGAGAATGAGAAGTTTGGAAGTATAAAAAGTGGTTATGTTTTTATTGTTGATGGAAGAGGAAGAATAATTGCTCATCCGAAAAGAGAACTTGCGATAAAGAAGGAAGATGCAACAAATCTTGAAATTGTGAGGGAACTTCTTGAAGGAAGAAGTGTTGGAAGTAAGGAGTTCAGAGATGAAAATGGGACTCCCCTTGTAGGAGCATACGCACCGATAGAACTTACTGGATGGGGGGTTATTGCTGTTCAACCAAAATCAGATGCCTTTGCAACTGTTTTTTTGATGGAGGAAGATTCAAAAAGATTTTCAAAAATTTTAAGAAGGCAGGCACTTTATTTCATAATTCTTTTTATCATAATTGGAATAATTATTGCATTTTTGACAGCAAGGTCCCTTTCAAAACCAATATTTACACTAATAGAAGGAGCAAAAAGGGTTGCAAGGAGAGAGTTTACAAAGCCAGTTATTCTTAAAACAAAGGATGAGTTAAGTGATCTGGCACAGACCTTTAATATGATGATGAGAGAACTTAAAAAGTATGACGATATCCAGGCGGATAAACTTGATGCAATTGTTTTTTCAATAAAAGATGGACTTATTCTTCTTGATGAAGAAGGAAATCTTATATTGGCAAACAGGATTGCTCGTGATATACTTAAAATAGAAGGGAAAGAAGGGGATTTTATTTTGAATCTGATAAAAGAGGAAAGGGGAAGGAAAGTTTTTGAGGAACTTTTAAAGGAATTAGAAAGTGGTAAGGAGGAGATAAAGAAGGAGATTGATTTATCCTTAGAGGATGTTCCAAGATATTTCCTTGCAACTCCACATGAGGTGAGAACAAGGGATGGCGAGAAGATTGGATATGTTGTTGTTGTCAGAGACATAACGCTTGAAAAGGAGATAGAGAGAATGAGAGATGAATTTTTGCATTCAATTACACATGACCTTCGTTCACCAATGACTTCAATAAGAGGATTTTTGGAAGTTTTAAAGGAAGAACAGGCAGGACCTTTAAACCAGCAGCAGAAGAGTTTTCTTGATATAATGGATAAATCAAGTGAGCGTCTTTTGAATTTGATAAATGATTTACTTGATACAGCAAAAATGGAGCAGGGAAAGTTTGAGATAAAACCAGTTGAGTTTGATTTGAAAGAGGTTGCTTCTTCAATAGTAGATTCATTAAAAGGACAGGCAATGAAATCAGGAATAGAACTTACATTTGAATGTGAGGGAAATGATTTTAAGGTTTATGCTGATAAGGAGTTAATAGAGAGAGTTTATACGAATTTAGTTGGGAATGCTTTAAAATTTACTCCTTCTGGAGGAAAGGTTACTGTTAGAGTTTTTGAAAAAGATGGATATTTCCTTTCAGAGGTTGAGGATACAGGAGAGGGAATTCCACCAGAATATCTTGACAAAATCTTTGATAAGTTTCAGCAGGTCGGAAGGAAAAAGGGGACAGGTTTAGGTCTTACAATATGTAAATACATTGTTGAGGCACATGGTGGAAAAATATGGGTTGAATCAAAACTTGGCGAAGGAAGTAAATTTAGTTTTACAATTCCCAAAAAAGCAAATGGAGAATAGAGAATTGCGAATGGTAAAGATAATATTACTATTTGTCATTTGCCATTTGTCGTTTGATCTTTTTGCTCAGGAAAGAGAAGTTGAAGGAGAAAAGTATATTGAAGGGGTGGGGAAACTCCAGGTTATAAGGGTTATACCAGGAGACACACTTCATGGAATTGCAAGGATTTATCTTAAGGATCCATCAAGATGGCCAGAACTATTAAAATATAATACCATTCCAACAAAGGACCCTGATTTGATTCTTCCTGGAATGAAACTTCTTGTTCCTGTTAAAGAAATTAAGGAGAGTATGAGGGCAGCAAAACTTATTGAAAAGAAAAACATTGTTAAATACAGGAGAAGAGGAGAGGCAAAGTGGTATGATGCAGTTCTTAATATGGAACTCTTTTATGAGGATGCAGTAAGAACACTTTCAAATTCAAAATGCAGGGTAAGATTTGCAACAGGAGAAATATTAAGAATTGGAGAAAACTCACTTGTTATACTTCGTCCAGAGGAAATAAGGCAGGAGATAAAACTTTTAAAAGGAGAGATTCTTGCCTCAAAAGCAAGAGTTCTTACAGAAAGTGCTGTTATTGAGCCAGAAAAAGAAGGGAAGACAATATTTGAGGCAAAGATAAAGGATGACAGGTCCACTGAGGTCAATGTCTGGAAAGGAGAGTTGGAAGTTAAAGCAGGAGGAGAAACTTTGAAGTTGAAAGAGGGTTTTGCGACAAGAATAGAACTTGATGCTCCTCCTTTGAAACCGTGGAAACTTCCAGAGATTTCAAAAGAGAAGCTTAAAGAACTTGAAATGGAGTTGACTTTGCCGCCAACCACACAATTAAAAATTCCAAAAGTAAAATCAATTGGAAGATTTAAGCCGGAAGATATTGACTGGCAGAGCATAAGAAGAAAAGCCAAGAGATTAAGAAACAAAAAGATTGTTGATTACAGAGTAAAAATAAGTGTTGATGAGACATTTACAAATGTAATACTTGATGATAGTATTGAAGTGGTAAAGAAAAGACTTAAAAATTTTCCAGATGGTATTTATTATGTAAAAATAGCTCCTGTTTACAGTGATGGAGAAATTGGAGAGTATTCAAGGATTCATTCCTTTACAATTGACAGGCGACCACCAAAAGTAATAATTCTTGAACCAAAACAAGGAGAAAAAACAGAAGAGGAGTTTATTGCTGTTAAAGGAAAGGTTCTTGATAAGGGTGTAAGGGTTGAGGTTGATGGGGTTGAGGTTATTGTTGATAAGAATGGAAATTTTCAAAGAATAATATTTGTTCCAGAAGGAAGACATCTTATAAAGATTAAAGTTGTAGATAGGAGTGGAAGGGAATTTTATTTTACAAGAGAAATAGAAAGGGTAAAAAAGAAGAAGAAGGGTTTTTTTCAAAAAATTTTCGGAGGATAATTTGAAGATTTTGATAGCAGATAATGATATTGATAGAAGATTTAAAATTAAAATTCTTTTAAGAAAATATGAAGTTGAGTTCAGGGAAGCAAGGAACTCTTTTGAGACATTGAAATTTATTGAAGGATTTAAACCTGATTTGATAATTATTGATTATTTAATTCCAAATAATCACGCATTTCCTGTTTTGAAAAGGATAAGAAGTCAGGGAATAAATACGCCAGCATTAATTTTTGTGAAAAAGGAACTTGAATTTAAAAATGTTGATATTAAAAATGTTTATTTTTTCTCTTTTCCAATAGAAGAGGGAAAATTTGTTCAGATGATAGAAAGAATTACAGGAAAGAAACTTGTTGAGAAGAAGGAAGAGGAGGGAACGGTTAAGTTAGAAAGAAAAGAGAGGTTGAAGATTTTAATTGCTGATGATGAGGAAGAGATAAGGATTCTGTTGAAAACCCTTCTTGGTCCAGAGAATGAGTATGAGGAAGCAGAGAATGGAGAGGAATTGATTGAAAAAGCAAAAAAGTTTTTACCTGACCTTATAATAACAGATATAATAATGCCAAAATTGTCTGGATGGAAAGCAATAAAGGAATTGCGCAAGATACAGGATTTAAAAAATGTTCCTGTGATATTTAGTTCAGGACTTGTGAAGGATAAGGAACTTTATGAAACATTAAAACCTGAAGGTCCGAGTGCATTTATCTTAAAACCATTTACAAAGAAACAAATAGAGGAAGTTTTAAATAAATTTTTCATAAGGAGAAATGGGTAATATAGGGAAATTTTCTTTTATATTTACTCGTATTCTTATAGCGCAGATTATTTCAGATTTTCTTATTGAAAAGATTAGCAGGATAAAAAGGGTTCTTGTTTTTTATTTTCTCCTTATAATTTTATTTTTGCCATTTCTTCATTCAGGTCTTATGTGGTGGTATATAATTTTTTTATCACTTATATTCTTATTCCTTGAAAATTTTAAAGATCAATATATTAAAAAGGGGTTTGATAGAGGAGCAGTTTTCATTTTCTCTGAAATTATTTTTCTTTTTTTTGCTTCTCTTGTTTCATATTATGGAAGTATCTTTTTAAGAACAATTTCCATT
>QMOP01000014.1 GCA_003650255.1 Caldisericota bacterium | reverse complement strand
CCTTTAAAGTTAATTAAAAAAAATTCTGGTTTATATTTCATAATCAGTTTACAGGAAGTAATAAATCTTTTTTTGGAAATTTCCCATTGCATTTTGTAAACTTTATTTAAATCTACACCTTTCTCGGGTATCCAGCCCGCTTCTTCTCCAGAAAAAGTTATGTCTATTACATAGTCCTTTAAGAACGGGCTTATACTTTCTGGATAAAAATATCTCTTCGAAGTCGAAGGAGCAAGGAATCCGGAAATCATAAATCCATTAACTTTATCTGGGGGATAAGTAACAGGAATATTCACTATTCCAACTTTTATCCCATTTTCAGACAATATTTTCCAAATGGGGATCCCATTAATATCTCTTCTTGAAGGAAGAATTTCACGGAAATCTAACGGACTATTCCACTCAACTACTTTACTTAGTCCAAATATTCCAAGTTTACCAGCATTTAGACCCGTACACAAAACTGGCCATGAGTAAGGAGACAAAGAGGGAACAACACTATGAAGATTTCCCCACACACCATTCTCTTTAAAAGTATAAAGTGTTGAAAGGAGATTCTCTTTTATTCCTCTATCAATTACCTTGTATGTAGCTCCATCAAGACCGATTAAAAGAACCTTCTTCTTCAATGCACCACTCATTTATTAGTTAGGAGATAAGAAATAAAATTATATGCCCCTCTTATTTTTCTATATAAATCAGCATATCCTCTTGTTTTAATCAAAAATTTTAACATATAACCCGGCCTAAAATAAAATTTTTTCAATCCGAGATTAACATAATGGTCAATCTCTTTTTGAGATAATCCAGGTAAATCTATTACAGCGGACTGCTCCCCTTCCTGGAGCCAGTCCTCCCAGCTAGTCGCTTTAAGCCAGCCCTCCTTTTTTGCAAGGTGAAAAAATTTTGTACCAGGAAATGGAACCGCACCAGAAAATTGAACAGTATCAGGATCAAGTTCAAGGGCAAACTCTATTGTTTTTTTAGCAGTTTCTCTTGTTTCCCCTGGCAATCCTATAACAAAACAAGCATGGACCTGAAGTCCTGCCTTCCTTGCAAGTTCCATAAATTTACGTGATTGCTCCAGCGTAATATTTTTATTTACATTATCAAGTATCTCTTGGACTCCTGATTCAAACCCGACAAGAATTTCCCTACATCCTGCTCTCTTCATCATACGAAACATTTCTAAATCAGCATTATCAACTCTCCCATTTACAGAAAAAGTAATTTTCAAACCCCGCCTCAAAATTTCCTCACAAATCTCCATTGCTCTTTTTTTATTTACTGTAAATGTATCGTCTTCAAAAAAGAATTCCCCTCCTCGGAGGACTTGAGGACAAAGTTTTATATCATATTCAATTTCATCTACTACATTCTTTGGTGATCTAAGACGATACCTAAAACCATGCATCACCTGGGGCCATAAACAAAATATACACCTATTAGGACAACCTCTCCCTGATATTATATCTATATAAGGATAAAGCTTTCCCCCATCAAAATATTTCATCAAATCCAGATGATGCCATGCTGGAAAGGGAAGTTCATCTAAATTTTCTATTAAAGGTCTTTTTTCTGTTCTAACAGGTTGACCTTTCTCCCAAAAACAAATACCTTTTACTTCTCTAAGTTTGTTAAAATTCTTAATAATATCTCTAACAGTATAATCATATTCACCTATTGCTATAACATCTACACTACCTCCAGAAAGTTTCAAAGTCTCTTCTGGTAAAGCAGAAGCATGGGGGCCTACCATAATTACTTTTGCATCTGAATTTTCTTTTACAATTCTTGCACACTCAATGTCCGAAAAAATTGATGGTGTTGTTGAATCCAATACTACAAAATCTGGCTTTTCATTTCGTATTAAATGCTTTAAATGTATCTTATTCCAATTCATTGCTGGAAAATCATAAAGTCTAACTTCGGCTTTTGTAATATCTCTTTCTAAAACTGCCGTAGCATAAGCCAGCCAGTCCGGAGCACGCAAAACTCTTCCCCTCGTTCTTGCCGCCCATCTCTGAGTCCTACAGAACTGTGGAATAAATGGTTCGTTTATTACTAAAATTTTTAAATCACTCACTATAACTTAAACTTTTCCAGAATTTTTCTTTATTCAACCTTTCTTTTATATTGACATCATAAAATTTTTCTATTGGTTCAAATAGTTCCGGATTTTTTTCATAAATTTTCTTTAAACTGTCCACAAGATTTTCAAGAACATCTTTTTGCATCTTTCCAAGAGGACTTCTACATAACCCTGCTGGCATTCCAAAAATGTTCATTATTGTCTTTATTCCAAGTGGATTTCTATATTTATCAACAACAACATACTCTTTCCCTTTAATGATGACCTTTCTTTCACCTTTTATTGTAACCATCTTAAAAAGTGGAGAAAGTTTATTTTTTAATCCTTCAGCTTCATTTATATTTCCTTTCAGAATTAACCTTGTCATCTTTTCAACAAATCCAGGCATTATGTTTGAAATAACAGAAACAACTCCTGTTGCCCTTATTTTTTCATCAGTCATCATTGCAAATGTTTTATCGTCATCCCCACTTAAAATATTAAAATCATCAGGTAAAATCTCCCTTTCCTTCCTCATTCTATCAAGATCACCTGTTGCTTCTTTTACTGCTCTGATATTTTTAAAATTCTCTCCAAGGATTGCCAAATCCTCAGGAGACAAAGCACAACCAGTTCTTCCAGGAATTATATAAGGAACAAAATACATTTCAGGAAATTTTCCTGCAATATATTCATAATACTCTTTTCTTATCTCAAGTGAAGAAGGACCATTATAATATGGGTCAACAAGAAGACAGCAATCAGATCCATTTTTCACTGCCTCCTCTGTAAACTCCTCTGCCTCTTTTACTGAATTTGCTCCTGTTCCAGCAAGAACAAAGCACCTTCCTTTTGCTATCTCAACAGCCCTTTTTATAACCTCATTATGTTCCTTATAACTTAATGTTGGACTTTCACCTGTTGTTCCAACCGGAAGAATTCCTGTTATACCTTGAGAAATCTGAAACTCAATATTCTTTTCAAAACCTTCCCAGTCAATACTTCCATCCTCTTTCATAGGAGTAACAAGTGCGGTCCAGCAACCAGAAAAATCAACATCCTTCATGAACCCTCCTTACTCTTAATCTATAAGTTTTGCAATCAAAGCAATAACCCGTACATATCATACTTTTATCAAATTTTATGGATTATTTCAATTTTTTAAAAGATGGGCAATACGGAGCAATCTTACAAGAATCACATTTTGGTTTTCGCGCCTGACATATTTTTCTTCCATGTTCAACAAGAAGATAATTAAAATAAAGCCAGTGTTTCTTTGGAACAATTCTCATCAAATCCTCTTCAATTTTATTCGGGTCATCATTTTCAGAAAGTCCAAGTCGTCTTGAAAGACGTCTTACATGTGTATCAACTGCTATACCTTCTGCTTTACCAAATGCACTTGATAACACTATATTTGCTGTCTTTCTCGCAACTCCTGGAAGTTTTATCAAATCCTCCATCCTATCAGGAACCTTACCATTAAACTCATCAAGAAGTTTTTTTGATAGATTCTTAATGTTTCTTGCCTTATTCTTATAAAAACCAGTCGGTCTTATATCCTTTTCAAGTTCTTTTAAATCCGCTTCAGCAAAACTTTTAACTGTAGGATATTTTTTAAATAGATGCGGTGTAATTTTATTTACTCTTTCATCTGTGCACTGTGCTGAAAGAATTGTAGCAACAATAAGTTCAAATGGATTCCTGAATTTTAAAGCTGTCTTTGGTTTTCCATACTCCTTTTTCAAAATCTCTATAATTTTTTCAACCCTCTTTTTCATCCTCCCCCCTCTTACTTTTTTCTCTTTTCCGGAAAAGCGAAAAAGGTTCCATCATAAACATGTTCAACTTCTCCCTCTAAATAAACATTTTTATCGTCTTCAATATAAACCTTTAAATTCTCTGCCCTTGTGCTCACCCTAACAGGAGAAGAAACAAACCTATTCTTCCATGAAATATAACTTGATGCAACACTCCCTGTTCCACAACTTAATGTCTCATCTTCAACTCCTCTTTCATAAGTTCTTATTGAGATTGAATTTTTACCTGTAATTTTTACAAAATTTACATTTGTTCCCTTTGGAGAAAAAACAGGATGATATCTTATCTTTCTTCCTAACTCCCTAACATCTACCTTTTCAAGATTCTCAAAAAATAAAACTGCATGAGGAACACCTGCAAGAACAAAATAAACTTTAAAAATTTTTCTATCAACTTTTATCCTTAAAACTCTATAATCTTTTGGTGGAGTAAGTTTTACCTTCACCTTTTTCCCCTTCACCTCTGCTTCTATCTCTCCACTTATAGTCAAAAATCTCATTTTTCTTCTGGAAATTCCATTTTTGTAAGAATAACAGGCAATACATCTTGCACCATTTCCACACATCTCTGCTTCACTTCCATCAGGGTTGAAAATCCTCATTTTAAAATCAAAACCTTTTGCCTTTTCTAAAAGTAAAACTCCATCAGCACCAATTCCAAATTTTCTTGTGCATACCTTTCTTGCAAAGATTGATGGCTTTTTAATCTTTCTATCTCTATTATCAATAATTATAAAATCATTTCCTGTTGCAACAAATTTTGAAAATTTAATCAACCTCAAGCCTCCTTAAATCTCTATAATTCTGTGCTCTTCTTATAAGTTTAAATCTATTTCCATCCACAATCACTTCTGCTGGAAGTGGCCTTAAATTGTAATTTGAACTCATCACATATCCATATGCACCTGCTGAAAATATCGCAAGTAAGTCCCCACTTTTAATATTCCCTGGAAGAAATCTTTCTTTTGCAAGAACATCTCCACTTTCACATATAGGACCAACAATATCAAACTTTTCTCTACTTTCTGCTTTCTGCCTGCTGCTCACTAACCTTACTTCATGATATGCTCCATAAAGCGCTGGCCTTAAAAGTCCATGCATTCCAGCATCAACAACAATAAATTTTTTACAACTTGACTTCTTTATATAAAGAATCTTTGTTATAAGTATTCCTGCATTTCCAACAATAACTCTTCCTGGCTCAAGTATAAGTTTATCTGCTATTTTTCTTGAATAGGACATGATAACTTTTGCATATTCTTTAAGATTTGGTGGAATCTCCTTTTTATAAACAATTCCAAGTCCTCCTCCTGCATTGAAATATTCAAAACGAATTCCATATTTTCTTAATTTCGTTGTAAAATCAAAAACCTTTGTAAGTGCCTCTTTAAAAGGAGAAATGTCAGTAATCTGTGAACCAATATGAATATGAACTCCTTTTAATTCAAGAAATTTAAATCTTGATGCATTTCTATAAATGGAAAATGCTTTTTTCAAATCAAAACCAAACTTACTTTCTCTTAAAGATGTTGCTATATGTGGATGTGTTTTTGGATCAATTTCTGGATTTACTCTTAATGAAACCTTAATTCTTTTTTTTAGTTTCTTGCAAATTTTATCTATTAACTCTAACTCCTCTTCATTATCAGCATTTATCATAAGAATTCCAAGTTTTATTGCAAACTCCAACTCCTCCTCTGTCTTTCCATTCCCATTAAAGACAATTTTTTCTGGATGAAATCCTGCCTCAATTGCTTTCTTCATCTCAAATAAAGAAACACAGTCAGCACCAAACCCTTCATTCCTTAATATTTTCAAAATCTCAAAATTTGAATTTGACTTCAATGCAAAACATATAATAGGATTTATCTCTTTAAATGCACTTTTAAATGCCCTTATATGCCTTATAAGAGTATTTTTGCTGTAAAGATAAAATGGTGTTGGAACCTTTTTTGCAATATCCTTTACTTTTACTTCTTCAGCAAAAAGTTCTCCTCTTTTATAATTGAAATAATGCATCAGTATTTTATAAGTGAATAAACATCATATCCTTTCAATTTTCTTCTTCCCTTTAAATCAGTAAGTTCAATTAAGAAACAGAACCCAACAACCTTTCCTTTTCTCTTTTTAACAAGATTTAAAGTTGCTCTTGCTGTTCCTCCTGTTGCTAAAAGGTCATCAACAATCAAAACCTTCATTCCAGGTTCAATAGCATCATAATGCATCTCAAGAGTATCAAAACCATATTCAAGTTCATACTTTATTGAGACCGTCTTTGCTGGAAGTTTTCCTTTCTTCCTTATCAAAACAACTCCAGCACCAAGTTTATAGGCAAGTGCACTCCCTATAACAAATCCTCTTGATTCAATAACAACAACCCTCTCAATTCCTTTATCCTTGTAATACCTTGCCAGTTTGTCTATCACCTTTTTAAAAATCTTTCCCTCTTTTAAAAGTGTTGTTATGTCTCTGAAAAGAATTCCCTTTTTCGGAAAATCAGGAATACTTCTGACATAATCCTTCAGATTCTCCATACCACCTCCTATTTCTCTATAATTTTCATTCTTAATGCTGCTCTTCTTAATTTATCAAGAGCCCTTTTTTCAAGCTGCCTTACTCTTTCTCTTGAAATCTTCAAAATTTCTGCAACTTCACTCAAACTCCTCTCTTTTCCATTAATAAAACCGTATCTCAATTTTATAATCTTCTTTTCCCTGTTATTGAGTGAAGAAAGAAGTTTCTGAACATCCTCATGCTGTTTTATGAGAGAAACAACAACATCTGGATCTGATAAATCCTTTGCCTTAACAAGGTCCTTTAGAAAGATAGTTTCCTCATCATCTATTGGTGTCTCAAGTGATATAACAGGACTCATTGCTTCAAGATCCTCAAGTAATCTCTTTGTTCTTGAAATTGAAATATCAAGTGATTCTGAAAGTTCTTTAATTGTTGGAGACCTTGAAAGTTTTCTTTTTAATTCCTCTGAAACCTTTAAAAGCCTTTTTATTGCATCATAAGTATAAACAGGAATGTAAATCATCTTTGCCTGATTTATTATTGCTCTCTGAATAAACTGTTTTATCCACCAGTAAGCATATGTTGAAAACTTATAACCTTTCTTAGGGTCATACTTTTTAATTGCTCTCATAAGACCTAAATTTCCTTCTTCAATCAAATCAAGAAAATCAAGAAAATGATGCTTTTGCCAGTAACTTTTTGCAATACTTACAACAAGGCGCAAGTTTGCTTCAATTAACTTTTTTTCTGCCTCTTTATCTCCTTTCTTTGCTCTTTCCCAAAGTTTCTTTAATTCTTCTTCAGTTAAAGAAGGAATTTCACTTATCTCTTTAAGATAGATTTTTACAGAATCAAAATTTTCCATTTAAAATTCTATTCTAAACTCTCCATCATCCACATCAACATCCCACTTAACATCAACATCCTCAACAACACTTCCAGAAGGACCTTTTCTCAAAATATCAAGAAACTGTTTTAGGTTCTCTTCATCTCCCTTTGCTCTTACAAGGACTCTTCCATCAGGTAAATTTTTAACAAAACCGGAAATATCAAATGCCTTTGCATATCTTAATGCATACCACCTGAATCCAACTCCCTGAACAATTCCTGAAATCTTTGCCTCAAAACTCCTCTTACTCATTCCAGGTAAATCCTACAAAAATTGAATCAAATATCTCAAAACCCTTCTTTATATCTTTTATAAATAAATCAAATTTTAAATTGGATGTAAACCGTGAAGTAAAGATTCTAAATCCAAAATTAAAGCCATCATTCAAATCAATCAAAAACATTCCGTAAGGAATAACAAACTTCACTGTAGGAACCAAATCCATTTTATAATTCTCTTCCTTATAAAACTTACCTGAAACTGTTATATCCACACCTTTCAAAAAATAAAAATATTTTCCAAAACCTATATAGAAATTTCTCATCCCTGCAATCCATGTAAGTGAAAGTGAAAAGGGAAATTGATTCTCTTTAAGAACTCTATATTTAAGAAATGGATTGAATCTTTTTAATGTATCTCTATCAAATCTTGCAACATCTTTAGAATCAAAGGAAAATCCAAATTCAAGTTCATAAACTGGAGAATATGCAAACTTAATCATATAATTGTGAATTCCACAAGCAACTTTTCCCTTTTCAAGTGGAATTCTTGAAGGAGTAATTATTCCACCTGATGGTCCATTTATTGAGAGTGCTTCATCAAGCAGAATAAACTTTCTTGGATATGTAAACAAAAAGGATATAAGAAAAATTATCATACAAACTTAATTATTCCAAGTGAAAGTAAAGTAACAATTATTCCGGCAATAAATACTCCTAAAGAAATATAAAAGAAAGCAATTCTTTTTTTAATTCCAAAAAGAAAAGCACAGACAGCACCTGTCCATGCACCTGTATAAGGAAGTGGAATTGCAACAAAAAGCATAAGCCCTACAGGACCATATTTTTCCACAACCTTTGTTCTTCTCCTTGTTCTTGCAAATAGCCAGTCAAAAAATTTTTTAAAAATATTGAAATTATTTGAAAGAAATTCTGAAAACTTCTCAAGAAAAAACATAACAGGAATTACTGGAATTAAGTTTCCAATATAAGAAAGAAGAAATGTTTCAAATACTCCAAGTTTATAATGAAGTAATCCTAAAGGAATTGATCCTCTTAACTCACTTATTGGAAGCATTGAGAGAAGAAAAACATTAATCTCTTTCATAAATCTCTGTAAGAATTCTAAATCTATCAAAATCCCTCTTCTTAACCATCTTCCAAGTAAATCTCCATCTCCAGTTCCTTCCCTCCCCTTTTGCTGGATTGTTAAATCTTGCACTTGAAGGAAGTCCCATAATATCCTGAATTGGAATTATTGAAAATGAAGCAATTGATGAATGGGCAAGACGAATAAATGCCCAGTTTATCTCTTCCTTTGTCTTTCCTATATAAGTTAAAATCTTTTTCCTTGTACTTGGATGTGCTTTCCTGAACCATCCAACAATTGTATCATTATCGTGAGTTCCTGTATAAACAATGCAATTTGTTGTTTCAAAATTACATGGTAAATATTCTCTATTTAATTCAAAAAACTGTAAAATCTTCATTCCTGGAAATCCATAATGGTCCCTCAATCTTTTCACCTTCTCAGTAACAATACCAAGATCCTCAGCAATTATTGGAAGCTTTCTAAAACTTCTTTTTAAACTATCAAAAAACTCATAACCAGGTCCCTTTCTCCATCTTCCTATTCTTGCATCCTTTCTTCCATGTTTTATTTCCCAGTAGTGAACAAAACCTATAAAATGGTCAATTCTCACATAGTCAAAAAGTTTAAATGCAAAACCGATCCTTTTTTTCCACCATGAAAAATCATCCTTTCTCATTTTCTTCCAGTCGTAGATTGGATTACCCCAGAGTTGTCCTTTTTTTGAAAAATAATCAGGAGGAACACCAGCAATTACTTTTGGAACAAAATTCTTATCAAGTAAAAAATTCTCCTTATTAGCCCAGACATCGCAACTATCATATGAAACATAAATTGGAACATCACCAATAATCTTTATTCCATTTTTATTTGCATAATTTTTAAGTTTCATATACTGAGAGAAAAATATCCACTGAACAAACTTCTCCCTCAAAATCTCTCTTTTATTTTCCTTTTTGAATTTTTTTATTGCTCTTTGCTCCTTCCTCTTAAACCTATCATCCCACAAAACCCAGGAACTATTTTTAAATCTTTTTCTTAAAACAAAATAAACTGAAAACTCATCAAGCCAGTAAGAGTTTTCTTTTATAAAATTATCAAAACTTTTATAAAATTTTCCATTCTTAAGAAATGTATTAAAGGCAATATCAAGAATTTTCTCTTTGTAATCTTTAACTCTATCAACCTCAACAAAGTGTTCGTTGAAATCTGGAACTTCTATTCTCTTTTTTAAAAATCCATCCTCAATCAGTTTATCAATACTAATCAGCATATGATTTCCGGCAAAAGCACTTAAAGAATTATATGGAGAAAGACCTGATGTTGGAAGATTTAAAGGAAGAATCTGCCAGATTTTTTGTTTTGTGTTTTTAAGTAAATCAACAAACCTATAAGCATCCCTACCAAAATCTCCTATTCCATATTTTGAAGGAAGAGCTGATATATGAATAAGTATTCCAGAACTCCTTTCAAGTTTCATTAAAATGCTAAACTTTTAAGTCTTTCTATCCTTTTTTCAACAGGAGGATGTGTTGAAAATAAGTTTGATATAAAGTCGCCTCTTAATGGATTCACAATAAAAAGATGTGCTGTTGCATGGTTTACCTGCATCCTTCTATATTTTAAACTCTCATGCAGTTTACTTAATGCTTTTGCAAGTGAAAGAGGTTTTCCTGTTACTTTCGCACTTCCCTCATCTGCCATATATTCTCTCTGCCTTGAAATTGCCATCTGAATAAGCATTGCTGCAATAGGAGCAAGAATTGCAATAATTAAGAAAACAATAATATTACCTCTATCCTCATCATCTCTTGAAAATCCACCAAAAAAAGCAAGCCACCTTGCAATGGATGCAAGCATCATTATTGCACCAGCAAGAGTTGCTGCGATTGTTGAAATTAAGGTGTCTCTATTTTTTATATGTGATATTTCATGCCCTATTACTCCTTCAAGTTCATCCCTATTGAGAATCTCAATTATCCCTGTTGTAAGAGCAACAGCACTTTTTTCTGGTCCTCTTCCAGTAGCAAAAGCATTTGGAGATTCTTCTTCTATCAAATAGACATCTGGCATCTTTATTCCTGCTTTTCTTGATACATCCCTTACAATTGAATATATTTCAGGAAAATCATCCTCATAAATTCTCTTTGCTCCATACATAGAAAGCACAATCTTATCAGAATACCAGTAAGTAAAAAAATTCATAAAGAATGCAATCAAAAATGCAAAAACACTACCTGTTTTTCCTGCAACAAGATTTCCGACAAGAACAAGAAGGAGAGTCATTGTAAGCATAAGTAAGAATGTTCTGAACCTCATACTCCCCCCTCCTCAAAAATATTTTACTAAACATGAAATACTCAATTTAAAATTATACTACATTATCGCATCTACTTCAATTCTATATTAACCATGTTTTTACTAAAGTCCACATTCCCAATAAAGTCACTAAAATTCCCAGACATAACCTTAATTTCTTTTCAGACTTAAACTTTTTAGTGATATGCGGTCCTATTATAGCACCAAGAACTGCTCCAGCAGTAAGAAAAATAACTAAATTCCACTTTGATAAACCATTCTTGATTAAGTAAGTTAAAAACCCAGTAATACAGATTGGTGCTTCGGATAAGGTGGTTGCACCAATTGATTCCCTGCTTTCTCTCCCTGAAATAATCTGTCCAGAAGTAACAACAGGACCAAATCCGCCACCGGATATTCCTTTATTAAAAGCACTTAAGATACCTATCCCTAAAACTCTTTTCCATGAAAAATTAAATCTACTTCTTAAAAGAAGAATCACTCCCATAGCAAGTACTAATACTCCTATATAAGTTTTCAACGCAACTTTGGAAATACTTATAGATATTAATGATCCTATAATAGTAGCTAAGATACCAAAACATGTTATAACAAAAACAACCTTCATATCTCTTGTTGTGCTTTTTCTAAACGCTTCTATATAACCCAGATCAGCTAGTCTTTTCATTATATCCTCTCTTATGGTAAAATCCACGTTTTTAAGTCTGTGATGTCCAATGGATGCTATAATGCCTCCAATTGCCTGTGAAAATAAAATAGAAGGGACCACAACAAGAGGGTCATATCCCATAATAATGAGAACCGGTGATAAAATTGTCCCATAAAGCATTCCTAAGGATGAATCAATCAATTCACATAAAAAAGCAAACAATACTATTATAAATCCTTCAACCATTTTTATTACCTCCTGGAAAGAATCTTCACTGGGTCATGTCAATTTATAACTTTATCCACTTATTAATGAAGAAATTAGTTCTCCAACCTCTAAAGTTGTGATACCCATTTTTCCTGCATCCATTGATTTTATTTTTCCACTTTTTAATGCCTTTTTAACTGCCTCTTCAACTACTCTTCCTGCCTCCTCCTCTCCAATCTCATCAAGAAGCATCTTCCCTGCAAGTATTGTTGCAATTGGATTTGCCTTTCCAGTTCCAGCATATTTCGGAGCAGAACCATGTATTGGCTCAAACATACTCACCCCTTCTGGATTAATATTCCCACCTGCTGCAACTCCCATTCCACCCTGAATAACTGCTCCCAAATCTGTTATTATATCTCCAAACATATTACATGTAACAATTACATCAAACCACTCAGGATTCTTAACAAACCACATACAGCATGCATCAACATAAGCATGGTCTTTTTCTATATCCGGATACTCTTCTCCAACCTCATAGAAAACTCTCTCCCACAAGTCATGAGCATATGTTAAAACATTTGCCTTGTCAACAAGTGTAAGTCGCTTCTTTTTATTCCTTTTTCTTGTAAGTTCAAATGCATATCTTATAACCCTTTCAACTCCTTTTCTTGTGTTTAGCATCTCCTGAATAGCAACCTCATCTTTTGTCCCTTTTTTAAAAAAACCACCAATTCCAAGATAAAGCCCTTCTGTATTTTCTCTTACAACAACAAAATCAATATCCTCATGTGTCTTATTTTTAAGAGGTGTCTCAACACCTTCATATAAAACAATTGGTCTTAAATTTATATACTGGTCAAGAGAAAATCTTAGTTTAAGTAAAAGCCCTTTCTCTAAAATTCCTGGTTTAACTCTTGGATCCCCAATTGCACCAAGATAAATTGCATCTACTTTTTTTAACTCCTCTAAAACAGAATCAGGAAGTATCTCTCCTGTTTTTAAATACCTATTAGCACCAAGGTCATATTCAATCCATTCAATCTTAAAATCTCTCTTTTTACTTACCTCATCAAGAACCATTCTTCCTGCTTCTATCACCTCAGGGCCTATCCCATCTCCTGGAATAACAGCAATATTATATTTTTTCACCTCTTCCTCCTTATATAACGAAGAAGACCTCCTTTATTTATAATATCCTGCATGAATTCTGGAAATGGTTTTATTTTAAATATTTCTTTTTCTGCCTTAATAATTCCTTTTCTGATATCAATTTCAATAAT
>QMOP01000013.1 GCA_003650255.1 Caldisericota bacterium | reverse complement strand
TTTAATGGAGTGGGTGCGCTCTTGCTGGGAACCAGGAGAACCACAGATTCCTTATTCCTGGGATGCATTAGACATTTTGAACAAAGCCAGAAATGGTGAGAGGATGTACTGTGTGCAATATGTCCTTCTCTTTGTTCAATCAGCAAATGCTCTTGGTATTCCAGCACGTTATCTTGGTCTTTTTAATTGTCAGGGGGAAGGAGTTCATGCTGTGAGTGAAGCATGGTCAAATGACTTTAAAAAATGGGTTTTTATTGATGTTTTGAATAGATCTTATTTTCAGGACCAAAAAGGAGTTCCTCTTTCTGCAATAGAATTGCGTGATAGAATATTTAATAAGCAAAAAATCAAAATTATTGGAGAAATTAAAGATAAGGAGAGTTATTATAGGATGTTTAGAAATCTTGTTTACTGTTTTCGGAATGATTATTTAGAACAGGAGAATTCCTGGATATTTCATCCTCAATTTTCTGTTTTATATTTTGATAAAAATGCATGCCCTCTTAAAAGATTTCCACTGATTACAGATGATAAAAATGACCTTGAGTTTCCAGTAAATCATATAAATATAATTCCATATCAGTTGATAAAAAGGAAATACCTTTTAGGGAAAGAGCAATTTTACCTGATATTAAAAATAGAGAGGTCTTTTATTATTCCACCTTATGATATAGAGGTCAAAATTGATAAAAGCAGATGGAGAAAGGTTTCCGATGATAGTTTTGAGATAAAATTGAAAAAGGGAATTAACAGGATTTTTGCAAGAATAGATAATAAATCTGGACAAAAGCTTCTTGCTGGGAGACTTAGTATGGATTTTTCTCCTCCTTAAAAAGTGATTACTTCTATCTAAAAATTCAGTTTTCTTTTATAACAGTTTCACATAATTTAAGAATTAACCTTTTTGTTTTTGGATTTTTATCCCTTATAAGATAAGCGAACTTTTTCACTGTGTAATCAATCTTTTTGCAGTGAGCAGGAACATCTTTAAATAATTCAGATATATGTATTCCAAGAGCATCTGCTATTCTTTTTACCACCTTAATACTTGATGATTTTTTTCCACTTTCAATGTAACTTATAAAGTTATTGCTTATTCCTGCTTTTTCAGCAAGTTCCTCCTGAGTTAGTCCCCTCCTTTTTCTTTCCTCCCTTATTCTTTTTCCGAGAATTTTTAAAATATCCTCCACATTTCCTCTTCTATTTCTCATTTACCTATTATAGAGATTTCCTGCTCTATTTAGAATAAACTAAAGAAGAAATTTGTCTTGACAAGTTGATTTAAAATTGTAAAATATATAGGTTTCTAACACTTTAATCGCAAAAATTCAAAAAAACGAAAGTTTTTAACAGGAGGTGGTTATGGAGAGGATAAGAATTGCGATTATTGGTGTTGGAAACTGCGCAAGTTCTCTTGTTCAGGGTATTTACTATTACAGAGAGAAAAAGCCAGAGGATGCAATTGGACTTATGCACTGGGAGATTGGTGGGTATACTCCTGGTGATATTGAAGTTGTTGCTGCAGTTGATATTGATAAGAGAAAGGTTGGAAAAGATTTATCAGAGGCAATTTTTGCAAAGCCAAATAATACAAAGGTATTTATGCCAGATATTCCAAAAACAGGTGTGAAAGTTGTAATGGGACAGGTAATGGATGGAGTAGCACCTCATATGAAGGAGTATCCAGAGGAGGAGACATTTGTTATCTCTGATGAACCAGAAGCAGATATTGTTAAGATTTTAAAAGAAAGTAGGGCGGAGATAGTTCTTAATTACCTTCCTGTTGGTTCTGAGGATGCTTCAAGATACTACGCAGAATGTGCACTTGAAGCAGGATGTGCTTTTATAAACTGTATGCCTGTCTTTATTGCTTCAGATCCAATGTGGGCAAAGAAGTTTAAGGAAAAAGGGCTTCCAATTGTTGGAGATGACATAAAAGCGCAGATTGGTGCAACAATAACTCACAGAACCCTTGCCAAACTTTTTGCTGATAGAGGTGTAAAACTTGATAGGACATATCAGATGAACACAGGAGGAAATACTGATTTTCTTAACATGCTTGCAAGAGATCGCTTAAAATCAAAAAGGATTTCAAAGACATCTGCAGTTCAGTCAATACTTCCTGAACCACTTGAAGAAAGAAACATACACATAGGACCTGCTGATTATATTCCATGGTTAAAGGATAATAAGATTTGCTTTTTGAGGATGGAAGGAAGAATATTTGGAGATATTCCAATAAATCTTGAACTTCGTCTTTCGGTAGAGGATTCTCCAAATTCAGCAGGATGTGCAATTGATGCAATAAGATGTTGTAAACTTGCCCTTGAAAGAGGAATAAGTGGGCCACTTATTTCAATTTCTGCTTATACAATGAAACATCCTCCAGATCAGTATCCTGATAACATTGCAAGACAGATGGTTGAGGAGTTTATACAGGGTAAAAGAGAGAGATAGTTGGAAAAAGCCCTTATAATTGCTGCTGGAAAAGGTGAAAGAATAAAGTGTATCAGTAAAGAAAAGCCAAAGCCCCTTATTAAATTACTTGGATTAACTTTAATTGAAAGAGTAATACTTTCACTTAAGGAAGCAGGAATAAGTGAAGTTTTTATTGTTGTTGGATATAAGAAGGAGAAAATAGTTGAGTTTTTTGGAGATGGAAGAAGATATGGATTGAGGATAAATTATATAGAGAATGATGAATTTCAAAGGGGAAATGGAATTTCACTTTTAAAAGCAAAAAATTATTTAAAAGAAAAATTTCTTCTTTTGATGTCAGACCATATATTTGATGAGGAAGCAATCAAAAGAGTTTCTAACTTTGAACTTGGAGATTTTGAAATAGGTATTGTTGTTGATAGAAATTATCCTAATTTTATTGATTTAGGTGATGCTACAAAGGTTCTTGTAAAGGATGGTATGGTTGTTGATATAGGCAAGAAAATAGAAAATTATAATGGAATTGACTGTGGAATTTTTATTGTAAGGGATACTGCATTTAAATACTTTGAAGAGGCATTAAGTAAGGGTGAGGATACACTTTCAGGAATGATGAAAGAGATTGCTATAAGGAATAAATTGAAAGCGATTGATTTTGAAGGAAAATTCTGGATTGATATTGATACAGAAAAGGAACTTAAAACAGCAAAGAAACTTCTTTTAAAGAATCTTTTCAAAGAAACAGATGGACCGATTTCAAGATACATAAACAGACCTATCTCAACAAAGATAACAGAACTATTGGTAAATTTACCAATAAGTCCAAATCTTATGACAGTTATAAGTTTTATAATCTCAATTCTTTCAAGTATCCTTTTTCTTAAAGGAAATAAATTCTATTTTTTAATTGCAGGAATTATTGCACAATTTTCTTCAATAGTAGATGGTTGTGATGGAGAGATAGCACGTCTTAAATTTAAGAAAACTGATTTTGGAGCATGGCTTGACTCTGTTCTTGACAGATACTCTGATTTTTTTCTTATTCTTGGAATTACAATTGGTTATTCAATTTACAAGGGAGAATTTTCAATTTCCACATTTTTAATCGGATATTTTGCTATGTTCGGAAGTTTTATGAATAGTTATACAGCAGTTCGCCTTGACCAAATTATTGAGAAAAAAGGGATTAAAGGAATTAGATTTGGAAGGGATATAAGAATTTTTCTTATAATGATAGGATCAATCTTAAACAAACTTAAACTTCTTTTACTCATTCTTGCAATAATTACAAACTTCATTTCAGTAAAAAGAATTTTCTTTTTGAAAAAAGAGATATGACAAAAAAATTTACAGAAGGCTCCATAATCTCAGCAATATTGAGTTTATCAATACCTGTAGTTATTTCAAATCTTCTTCAAACAGTTTACAATCTCATAGATGCTTTCTGGCTTGGAAGATTTTCAAGAGAAGCAGTTGCTTCAATCTCTTTTAGTTTTCCAATCCTTTTCCTCTTTATTTCTCTTGGAGCAGGAATTACAGTTGCAGGGACCATACTTGTCTCTCAATTTTTTGGTAAGGGTGAAAGTAAAAAAGTGGATTACGTAGCAACTCAGATTGTCTTACTTGTGGTAATATTTGGAATTATTGTTTCTTTGATTGGCATTTTTCTTTCTCCATCTGTAATAAAATCTGCTGGAGCAAAAGGAGAAGTTCTAACAGGAGCAATATCATATTTAAAAATATGTTTTGCAGGAGTTATTTTTATTTTTGGTTTTTTTGTATTTCAATCTTTACTGAGAGGAATAGGGGTGGTTATATTGCCCATGTTTGTTGTTTTTTCAACAGTCCTACTTAATTTCTTTCTTGACCCAATATTCATACTTGGATGGGGTAATATCTTTCCACCGATGGGAGTAAAAGGTGCTGCCTATGTTACTGTTTTATCTCAGGGAATAGCAACTCTGATATTGTTTTATGTATTACTTAAAGGAATATATGGAATAAGAATAAATTTCAAATATCTAAAACCGGATATTTCTCTTATAAAGAAAATTTTATCTCTTGGTGTGCCACCTGCTCTGGAACACTCAATAAGAGCATTCAGTTTTTCACTACTTATTTTTATAGTTGGTAAATTTGGAGAAACAGTAGTTGCATCTTATGGAATAGTGATGAGGATATTTGGATTTATAACTATACCTGCAGTTGGAGTTGCTATGGCAACAACTGCTCTTGTCGGACAGAATATGGGAGCAGAAAAATTACGCAGGGCAGAAAAGATTTCCATTATATCATCATTACTTACATTTATCTTTATGCTTCTTCTTGGAGCAGTATTTTTTATATTTTCAAAAGAATTAATCTCCTTTTTTATACCAGAAGATTTAGCAGTTATAAATACTGGAGCGGAATTTATTAAAATTGTTTCCTTTACTCTTGGATTTATGGGATTGCAGATTGTATTTAATGGAACTTTTAGGGGGTCAGGAAACACAAAGCAGGCGATGTTCCTTACACTTTTTACATTCATAATATTAAGAATTACAATTGCTTGGCTTCTTTCACTCCATTCTCCACTGAAAGAAAAAGGCGTCTGGTATTCATTTGCTATCAGCAATTTAATCGGAGGAATTACTGCTTTAATTCTTTTTCTAACTGGCTTCTGGAAGAGGAAACGAATTACAGAAGAGATTGATGTAAAGATAAAAATAATTGAAAAGGAGGCAGAGATACTCTATTAAAACAGGGAAGGAGAAATTGTAAGAGGATAGAGGAAGAGGAACTTGTTTTAATTTTATTTTTGGTGAAGCATCAATAGATTTTCGGTTTAAGACACTGTAATAACCCCAAATGTGTTATGTATTTTTCCAAGACAAAAAGTGTGTCAATAAAGGAAGGTGGTTTTCCAAATTTTTTTCTTGACAAGTGAGATTTTTGTTTTTATATTTATAATGACTGACTGGTCAGTCAGTTTGACTGACTGAAAGATAAAATGAGGAAGGAGGGAAGAGAAAGATGAGGAGAAGGAAGGTGAGCAAGGAGCAGATACTGAAAAAGGCAGCAGAACTTTTTTCAAAAAAGGGTTTTCATTTGACAAAAATTGAAGATATTACAGAATCTCTTTCCATTGCTAAAGGAACATTTTATCTTTATTTTAAGAGTAAAGAAGAACTTTTGAGAAAGATAATTTTAAATCTTCATCAGGAGATTTACAGTATAAATAAGAGTATTATAGAATCGGTGGGAGATTGGGTTGAAAGGTTTGAGAAATTAATCCTTGAGAGTTTGAAGTTTATAAAAGATAAAATGGTATTTATAAGGGTTTTTGTTGAGGAGGGTTTGTGGAGGCAGGGTATAAAAAAGATGAGTGATTTTGATGAGATTATGAAAGTTGAAAGAAAGGGTCAGAGTAAACTTGTTGAGTTTTTTAAAGAAGGAATAAGGAAGGGTAATCTTAGTAATTTTTTCTCCCCAGAGGAGGTGTCCTTATTTTTTACCTTTATTATAAGGTCAAGAGTATTTAAATATATTTTTGACAAGAAGAAATTTAATATAAAGAAGGAATGTGAAATTTTTAAAAGATTTTTTTTAGAAGGAGCGGGAAGATGAACATGATATTTATGTTGATATTTCTGTCTTTGTCTTTAAAAGCAGAAGTTCTAACCTTAGAAAAAGCAGTTGAGATTGCAAAAAAGAGAAGTCCTGTGATTCTGATGGCTAAAAAGGAATGGGAGAAAGCGAGGTTCCAGAAAGGGGAGGCAAGGAGTTATTTTTTTCCAGTAATCTCTTTAAGTGGAAATTACACCTATCTTTCAGAGATTCCTGAAATGAAAAGTTCCTATATAGATACAGGGATAGATTTTACGAATAACAATTATCTCTATTTTAAAGGGATAAAGGAGGTGAGAACTCCATTTGGATTTGAAAATAATTATAATTGGAAGCTTTGCTTTTATTATCCTATTTTCAGTTGGGGAAAGATAAGGAATGGATATAATATTGTTTCTCTTAAGGAAAAGATTTCCTATGAGGATTATGTTAAAAAAGAAAAGGAGATTATAGCAGAGGTAAAAAAGGCATTCTTTGGGGTACTGTTTCTTAAGAAGATTGTTGATATTTCAAAAGAGAGTGTGGATTTACTTAAGGAGCATCTTGAAGTTACAGAAAGATTATTTAAAGAAGGAAAGGTTTCAGATTATGATGTCTCAAGGATTAAGGTTCAACTGGTTATAGCAGAGACAAAGTTGATTAAGGCGGAGAATGATTATGTTATGGCAAAAAAGGGTCTTCTAAATCTTTTGGATTTAAAAGATGAAGGAGATTGGGAAATAGAGGGTGAATTGAAGTTTGAAAAGAAGGAGTTTAATCTTGAAGATTTAAAAAGGAGGGCGATTGAGAATAGAAGTGAGATGAAAATTGTAGATAAAACATTAGATATATTAAAAAGGAACCTTTCCCTTGCTTATGCTGAAAACAGACCGACAATCTCTCTTTTTGGAAGTTATGTTTATCAAAAGCCATTCTACTTTGAGAATATCTGGAAAAAAACATGGAATGTAGGAGCAACACTTGATTTCCCCATTTTTAATGGATTTAGAGATTTTTCCAAAGCAAAGCAGATTAAATCTGAAATTGAAAAAATAAAAACACTTAAAAGTTCTCTTAAAAGTAAGATAAAACTTGAGGTGGAGAATGCATATTTGAAAATTGAGGAGGCAAAGAAGAGAATTGAGGCGCAGATGGAGAATGTGGAGGTGGCAAGAGAAAATTATGAGATTGCCAAGGAAAGGTATGAACTTGGACTTATGTCGGATATTGAAGTGAGGGATGCGCAGTTTGCTTTAACCCAGGCAGAGACAGAATTTTATAAAGCAATCTTTGATTATAGAACTGCTATTATAGAATTAGAGAAAGCAGTTGGAGAATGATGGAGGGAAAATGAGAAGGATTTTATTATTTGCTTTTATCTTTTTCCTGAATGGATTGATTATAGGTTGCGGGAAAAAAGTGGGAGAAAAAAAGAAAGAGGAAGGTACAATTCCTGTTAAAGTTAGAGAGGTAAAAAGGGGAGACATTGAAGAGATTATATCTCTTACGGGTGATATTCACGGGATAACTGAGGTTAAAGTGTTTGCCAAGGTTCCTGGAAGGTTGATAAAGAAGATTAAAAGGGAAGGGGATAGGGTAAAAAAAGATGAAGTGATTGCTCTTATTGATAGGGATGAGCCGGCAATGAAATTTTCTAAAGCAATTGTCAAATCTCCTATAAATGGAATTTTAACGATGTATTTTGTTGATTTAGGAGATGCTGTATTTCCTCCACCTTCTGAGCCTCTTTGTATGGTAGCAGATATGGATAGTGTAAAAGTTGTTGTAAATTTAAGTGAAAAAGATATTGGAAAGGTAAAAAAAGGAAAGATTGCAAGAGTATATGTTGATTCATATCCTCGTAAAGTATTCTATGGAAGAGTAACAAATGTTGCTCCTGCTTTAAATCCAATGACAAGAAAGTTAAAGGTAGAGATAACAGTTAAAAACTCAGAACATCTTTTAAAACCAGGAATGTTTGCAAGGGTTGAGATTATAGTGGATACTTTCAAGAATGTCCTCATTGTTCCGAGGAAAGCAATTTTAGAGGAAGAAGATGGTGATTATGTTTTTATTGTTGAGAATGGAATATCTAAGAAAGTTAAAGTATTAAAAGGAGCTTGTGATGGGAAAAATGTTGAGATTAAAAAAGGATTGAAAGAGAAGGATTTAGTTGTTGTGGAAGGAAATTATGAATTGATTGAAGGAGTGAAAGTAAAGATAGAGGAATAAATGGAGGTATAGATGAGTCTTCCCCAATTTTCAGTAAACAGACGAATAAGTGTTAGTATGCTTATTATGATTGTTATTCTGGGAGGAATATTCTCCTTTTTTCACTTAGGATTTGACCTTATGCCTGAACTTGAATATCCTGTTATTTCGGTGGTAACAACTTATAGAGGGGTTGCACCTAGAGAGATGGAGCAGTTAATAACAAAACCTATTGAGGAGGTGGTAAGCACAGTAAAAGGAGTAAAGCACATATACTCTTCATCTGATGAGGGAATTTCAGCAGTTATGCTTGAATTAAAATGGGGAATAAATTTGGATGCCGCTGCAGAGGATGTGAGGGATGCAATAAGTCAGATTGAAGAGTTTCTTCCTGAGGATGCTTCCCGTCCTTTGGTTTTGAAATTTAATGTTTCCCAGATGCCGATTCTATTTTATGGATTTACTGGAATAAAAGATACAAGGAGGTTAAGAAAATATGTTGAGGATAATATAAAACCCCGACTTGAAAGGATTGAAGGAGTTGGGGCTGTGATGCTCTTTGGAGGTAAGGAAAGAGAGATTGATATATTTCTGGATAAGAAAAGAGTTGAAGCATATAAAATCTCCTTGGATGATGTTATAAGAACTTTACAGGCAGAAAATCTCAATTTCTCCTGCGGTCAAGTGAAAAAGGATTACAAAGAGTATCTTGTAAGAGTTATTGGAGAATATGAAAACCTGAAAGAGATAGAGAATACACCTGTTGCTTTTAGAGAAGGAACTCCCATCTATATCAAAGATATTGCCACTGTTTCTGATACCCATAAAGAGATGCGTTTCCGGGTGAGGTTGAATAAACAGGATACAGTGCTTTTAGGTATTACTAAGCAGTCAGGAGCAAATACAGTGCTTGTGATAAATAGGGTTAAAAAAGAGATGAAGAAGATGCAAAAGGATATGCCTTATGGAATTAAATATTATCTTATAATGGACCAGTCCCATATCATAAAGAAAGTGATTAAAAGAACAGTCGAAAATATAATTACTGGAGGAATATTAGCGGTTATTTTCATTTTTTTATTTTTGAGAAATATCCGTCCTACATTAGCCATTTCCTTAGCAATTCCCATCTCTATAATTACCTCCTTCATCGGTTTATATGTATTCAAATATACGCTGAATATTCTCACCTTAGGAGGATTGGCATTAGCGGTTGGAATGCTTGTTGATAATGCAGTGGTGGTGATTGAGAATACTTTCAGACATTTAGAAGAGGGAAAAACAAGAAAGGAGGCAGCAAGGATAGGAGCAGAGGAGGTTGGAAGAGCAATAACCACATCCACCTTAACAACAATTGCTGTTTTTCTTCCCATGATTCTTGGAGGAGGATTGGCTGGAGAGATGTCCAAACCATTATCCACAACTGTGGTTATAAGTTTAGTATCTTCCTTATTTGTTGCTTTAACTCTTGTCCCTGCAATTGCTGCAACCATCTTTAAGAAAAGAAAAAAGGAGGAATGGATTGAAGCATCTGGAGAAAAAGGGTTTAAGAAGTTAAAAGAATGGTATAAGAGAACTCTCTCTATTGCCCTTAAGAATAGAGGTAAAATCATTTTAGGAGTTTTAGTGGGATTTTTATTAAGTTTAGTGATTCTGTATCACCTCGGTTTTGAATTCATGCCTAAGGTGGATATTCCAATGATGATTTTCAATGCTAAACTTCCTGTGGGAGCAAATCTTGATGAAACAGACAGGGTTATAAGCAAAATTGAAGATGAATTTTTGAAATTAAAAGAGAAGAAGTTTGTTGCAACAATGCTTGGTCCCTCTGCCTATGCCCAGGATATAGCAGCCAGAGCAATGGGAATGGGAGCAGCAGATGTTAATGAGGGAATGATAATGGTAAGACTTGTTGATTTAGAGGAAAGAGAGAGAAGTTCACTTGAGATTGCAGAGGAGATTAGGAAGAAGATTCCTTACATGAGGGATACCACTTTTGAATTTATGGATATGACTCAGATGATGATGGGAGGGATGGGTCAGGCACCAATAGAGATAAAGATTTTTGGCAAGGACTTTGATGTTCTTAAAGAATACGGAAATAGAATAAAGGAAAGAATTAAAGATGTGGAAGGTATAAGGGACATCAATCTATCACTTAGAGAAGGAAAACCAGAACTCCAGATAAAAGTTGATAGAGAAAAAGCATATCACTATGGATTGACAGTGGCACAGATTGGAAGTTCCCTTCAGGTGGCAAACTTAGGAAGGATTGCTACAAGATATCGGGAAAGAGGAGATGAATATGATATGATGGTAAGATTGGATGAAAAGGACCGCAAAAGTTTAGAGGATATTAAGAATTTAACCATTCCAACACCTCTTGGTTTTCATGTTCCTATTTCTCAGGTTGCAAAATTCATTTACCGAAGAGGCCCACTTTCTATATACAGGGAGGATAGAACAAGAAAACTTACCATAACCTGTAATACAACAAGAAGGGCAATTGGAAAAATTATAAGGGACATAAAGGAGAGATTAAAGGATATAAAACTTCCTTCAGGATATTTTATTGAGTATGGCGGAAATTATAAACAGATGAAGGAGGTTTTTAAAGTCCTCTTCTGGGGATTCATAGCAGCTGTTTTACTTGTTTATATGATTATGGCATCTCAATTTGAATCCCTTACACAGCCTTTTGTAATAATGTTTACAGTTCCTCTTTCTATTATTGGAGCAATCCTCGGTCTTGCAATATCAGGAATGACATTTTCTACACCTGCTTTTATGGGAATGATAATACTGGCAGGAGTGGTAGTAAATAATGGAATTGTGATGATTGATTATGTGAACCAGTTAAGAAGAAGAGGGATTGAAAAATATAGTGCTTTAATAGAGGGAGCAGCAACGAGGTTAAGACCTGTTTTAATAACTGCATTCTCCACAATTCTTGGAGTTATTCCCATGGCTTTGTCCCGTTCCCAGGGCTGGGAATTGCGTGCTCCAATAGGAGTGGTTCTTGCAGGAGGTCTTTTTGTATCCACCCTACTTACCCTTTTTGTTGTTCCTGTCATTTACTCCATTGTTGATAGAATCTCATATAAAGCAGAGGAGAGAATTAAAAAACATCTGCATGGAGAGGAAGAGGAGGATAGGCTTTGAGGATACTACTTTTTACAGGCAAAGGAGGAGTAGGTAAGACCTCTATTTCTGCTGCAACTGCTTTAAGAACTTCAGAATTAGGATATAGAACTCTTATAATATCCACAGATTCTGCTCATTCTCTTTCTGATTCTTTTGATGTAAATCTTTTTGCTGATGAACCAGTTAAAATAAAGAAAAATTTATATGCACAGGAGATATCTCCTGAAAAGGAGATTAAAAAGAATTGGCAAGTGATTCAAAATTATCTTTCTACAATTTTAAGTTTTCAAGGACTGGAGGATGTTATATCTGATGAGATTACCGTTTTACCTGGAATGGAGGAACTTTTTAGCCTTATGAAAATAAAAGAGTATTATGAGAGTAAATCTTATGATGTGGTAGTAATTGATTGTGCTCCTACAGGTAGTACCCTTCAACTTCTCAGTTTCCCTGATGTATCAAGATGGTATATGAAAAATATATTTCCGGTAAGCAAAAGAATAGTAAAAACAATAAGGCCGATGGTAGTTAAGTATTTTACTTCTCTACCACCCTTTCCAGATGATGATATTTATGAATCAGTTGAAGAGATATATGAAAGAATAAGTGATACAAAAGAGATTCTTTCTGATGGTACAAAAACTTCAATTCGTCTGGTTTTAAATCCTGAGAAGATGGTTATTAAAGAAACCCAGAGAACCTTTACCTATCTTAATCTTTATGGATTTTCAGTTGATTGCGTGATTGCCAATAGAATTATTCCTGTAGAGGTAGAAGATTCTTATTTTGAAAACTGGAAAAGGAAACAAGCAGATTATATAAGGGAAATAGAGGAATGTTTTTCTCCTTTACCTGTTTTTAAAGTGAAACTATTTAATCAAGAAATAACTGGTTTAAAGTTGTTAGAGAAGATGGCACAAAGTATTTATGAAAAGAATGATCCAACCAGAATTTTCTATCAAGGTAAACCAGTTGAGATAAAAAAAATGAATAAAAAATATATTTTATCTTTAACGCTTCCTTTTGTTGGTAAAAAAGAAGTGAATTTGCTCAGAAGAGGAAATGAATTGATTATTACTACTGGAAAGTTCAAACGGAATATCCTTCTGCCTTATACTCTTGCTTCCCTTAGAGTAGTAGAGGCAGAGTTTAAAAATAATAAACTGGAAATAGAATTTGGAGGAGGTGATAGTGATGGCGAACAGAAAAAGAGAAAAGATTGTATGGGAAAACTGTCCAATTTTTCAACTTATCAGTCAAAAGTTAAGGAAAAAGGAAATTTCTGAAGTAACAGCCCACTTATCACAGGCAAAGAGAGAGATTCTTCTGGCTATTCGTTCAGCAATTGATTCTGCAATTGGAAAAGAAACGAATAATAAAAGAATAGAAAAAATAAAGGTTAAATAGAGAAGAGGAGGTGGAAAGATGTTTGGATTAAAGAAAAAAGGAGAGGAGTTTATTACTTCCCTTAAGAAGAGGTTATTGCTTGAAGTTTTTAATTTGCTTTTGGGAACAGAAAAAGGTAGAGAAACACTCCTTAAAAAGGTGGAAAAGCAAATTGAAGAGTTGATATTAAAAAAAGAAAAATCAGGAATTCCTTACATTCGGAAGGTTAAGTATAGCTTTATTGTTTCTTTAATTAAGGGTTCTCTTAGGAACATTGAAAGAGGATATTTTTCAAAGAGATATGCGAGAAGAGTTATAGATATAATGGTTAAGAATCTATTTTTAAAAATGGAATGTGGAAAGAGAAAAGAAGAGTTTGAGGAGAGGTTTGGATTTTATCCACCGAGTTTTGTAACCATATCGCCGACTCAGAGATGTAACTTAAGGTGTAGAGGTTGTTATGCGGCAAGTTCAGGTAAGACATTTGCTTCTTTA
>QMOP01000012.1 GCA_003650255.1 Caldisericota bacterium | reverse complement strand
TCTAATTTGCAAAAGATTTGTAGAGAAATAGTAAGAGATATAACTTGTTAATAATTATTTGACAGAATCAGAGGAAAAATGTAAAATAAAATCACAAACTTTTTGTAAATGTTTGTGAAAATGTAGGATGAAATTACAGGAATTAAAAAGAATTATTGTTGCTCAGAGCGAGGAAATTAAGCAAAAGTTAGAGAAAGAGAAAATAATAAAAAGAGAGGTTGATTTTAAAGAATTTAGGAAATATCTTTCCCATCCAAATATTCTTGCAATTCTCGGTATTAGAAGGTGTGGGAAGTCGGTTCTCTCATGGCAGATTCTTAAAAAAGAGAATTTGTTTCCTTATATAAATTTTGATGACGAAAGGCTTGCAGAGTTTGATACTCATGATTTTGATAAACTTTTACAATCGTTTTATGAGCTCTACGGAGAATTTGAATATGTGGTTTTCGATGGAATTCAGAATGTAGCAGGCTTTGAGTTTTTTCTAAATAGAATGAGAAGAACAAAGAAGGTTATTATTACTGGTTCTAATTCAAGAATGCTTGCCGGAGAATTGTCCACACGCCTTACAGGTAGATACATTGATTTTACGCTTTTTCCTTTCAGTTTTAGAGAATTTTTAAAATTTAATAATTTTACTTTTCAAAAAGAAGATTTCTATTCAACAAAAAAGATAGGACTTCTTAAAAGGATGTTAGAAGAATATTTAAAAACAGGAGGTTTGCCAGAAGGTTACCTTTTTGGAAGGGAGATTCTGGTGAGAATTTATCAGGATATCCTGGATAAAGATATATTGAGAAGATATAAAGTGAAAAAGAAAGCAACTTTTAAGCAGTTTTGTAAATACCTTATTTCAAACACCGCATCTGAGTTCTCATTAAACAGATTGAAAAATGTTTTTGGAGTAAAGGATATTCATACTTTAAGAAATTGGCTTACCTTTCTTGAGGAGGCTTATTTGATTATTGTTCTGGAGAGATTCTCGTTTAAACTCAAAGAACAGATGATTGCTCCTAAGAAGGTTTACTGTATGGACTCAGGTCTTATAAATGTAATAGGTTTTAGTTTCAGTGAAGGGATAGGGAAAATGATTGAAAATGTTGTTGCCATAGAACTTTTACGAAGAAAAAGTTATTGGAAGGGGAATTCTGAAATTTACTACTGGAAAGATTATAGGCATAATGAAGTTGATTTTGTGGTAAAAGAAGGAAATAAGATAAAGCAGTTAATTCAAGTTTCTTATGATATTCAGAATTTTAACACAAAGGAGAGAGAAATTAAAAATTTAATTAAGGCAAGTAAAGAATTAAAATGTGATGATTTGTTAGTTATAAACTGGGATTATGAAGGGATAGAGACATTAAAAGAGAAGGAAATAAAATTTATGCCACTGTGGAAATGGCTATTGCAGTAAATGTGATATATTTAAGCCACAATGGAAAAAATTTTCCCTGTTTTCCTTAAACTATGCTTCACTTCTCTTGGCCCAAGAAGACGCTTCGCTTGACATCAAATACAGATTTTGATTTAAATAGGAGTATCAGAATTAGATGTAGTTTAGTTTGAAATGAAGAAAAGATATGTATGTCAATGCTGGTGGGATGGTTGGGGAAGGATATTTTCTTTCTACTTCGTAAAGTAATCTAAAACACTTCAGGAAAATTAATAAAAAGGAGGTGTAATATGGTAGATAAAAATTTATTGGATATGGCAATAAAATTTCATGGACATAAATGTCCAGCAATGCCCTTGGGCTTGAGAGCAGGTTTAGTAGCATTAGAAAGATTAGGAATTGAGAGAGCAAAGAACAAGGAACTTTTTTGTTTTGTGGAAACTGGCTATGCACATGCTACTATGTGTTTTGTAGATGGAGTTCAAATTGCAACAGGTTGTACTTATGGAAAGTCCAATATAGAAAAGTTAAATTACTCTAAAAATGCGCTTATTTTAATTGATGTAAGGAAGAAAAAAGCAGTAAGAGTATCTCTAAATCCAGAGTTTCAGAAAAAAGGATTACAGTCAGAATTTGTGAGATTAAGAGCTCAGGGGATTGAGCCTCAGGATATAAGACCTGAAATAGTTGATCCATTGATTGAAAATATAATGAATCAGCCAGATGATGTCTTATTTAAAATTTCCGACGTATTTGATTATGATTTTAAAAACAAAAAAGGGGCATTTGAGTGGTATGAATGTGAGGGGTGTGGGGAAATAGTTTTTGTTCACGGAATAAGAATTAAGAATGGCAAAAAATTGTGTATCAAATGTGCTGGGTATGATGGATAACTGAAGTTGATAAAGGAGGAATTACTATGCCAATAGTTTATTTTTCTCCAATAATTTTCTTTTTTATTGCTTTTCTCTTTTCTATGTTAGGAATGGGAGGTTCTCAACTTTACATTCCTATTCTATTCTGGTTAGGTATGGATTTTAAGACACAAGCGATACCTTTGGGAATGTTGCTTAATGTAGTAAATTCCTCTTCAGCAGCATTCACCTATATAAGAAAGAATATGGTTGAATGGAAAGTAGCTCTTCCTTTTGGTATGTTTATGGTTATCTTTGCACCAATTGGTGCCTGGGTGAATGTGCGTTTACCTACTAAACCTGTAATTTTGATATTCGCTCTTTTTACTGCCACTGCTGCAATTCTTATGTTAAGTGGATGGAAGCCTAAAAGGGGAGAGATTTCTTCAAGTGGCAGATTTATTTTAGGAGTTTTTGCTGGAAGTATGTTAGGCTTTTTTGCAGGATTAATTGGAAGAGGAGGAGGAAGTTTTGTTGTTCCTTTGCTTTATATTGCAGGATTGGATCCCAAAACAGCAGCTGCTACTTCCAGTGTGATAGTTACTTTTTCCGGGTCTTCAAGTTTTATTTCTCATATTTTTACTGCTGCTAAACCTGATTGGAGAATTTGGATGCTCTGTATATTGGCAGTTTTCGCCGGAAGTCAAATAGGGTCAAGATTTATGGCTACAAAGCTTAGATCAGAAGCAGTAAAGATGATTTTTGGAATTTTACTATTGATAATTTCAGCTATTTTAATTATAAAAAACGTGCTTTATTAAGGATAACTATAAAGTTTCAGAAAAAACTTGACAGAAAAAAGCGCATTTATTAAAGTTTTTTTAAATTTTTAGAAGGAGAAAGATGTGGAATACACATCCATAGGTTATTCAGTAGTAGAATTTTTCTTAAAAGGGGTTCTTTCAGCAAATATTTCTGTTAGGTTAAAGTGGAGGTTAAAATGAAAAAGAAGATGAATGAAGAGGATGTTCTTGAGATTGTAAAAGAGAAGAATGTAAGATTTATTAAACTTTGGTTTGTTGATATTCTTGGAAAACTTAAATCATTTACAATTACTGCTGAGGAACTTGAAAGAGCATTCAAAGATGGAATGGGTTTTGATGGTTCTTCAATTGAAGGATTTGCAAGAATTTTTGAAAGTGACTTAATAGCAAAACCGGATCCGTCAACATTTGCAATTCTTCCATGGAGACCAAAAGAGGATGCAGTTGGAAGGATGTTCTGTGATATTTTGAAACCTGATGGAACACCTTATGAAGGAGATACAAGATATGTTTTAAAGAAGAATCTTGAAAAAATGAAAAAGATGGGATACGACCATTTTTATCTTGGGCCGGAACTTGAATACTTTTATTTTAAGAAGGATTCATTTCCTGAAATAATGGATAGAGGTGGATATTTTGATTTTCTTCCTCTTGACCTTGGGCATGACTTAAGAAGAAAAACAATTCAATATTTAGAGGAGATGGGAATAAAGGTTGAGTATTCCCACCATGAGGTTGCTCCAAGTCAACATGAGATTGATTTAAGATATACTGATGCTCTTGAAATGGCTGATAATGTAATAACATATAGAGTTGTTGTAAAAGCAGTTGCATGGGAAAATGGTGTATATGCGACATTTATGCCAAAGCCGCTTTTCGGAGAAAATGGTTCTGGAATGCATACTCATATGTCACTTTTTAAAGGAGATAAAAATGCGTTTTATTCTTCAGATGATAAATATCATCTTTCAGATGATGCAAAATATTTTACAGCAGGAGTTATGAAGCATTCAAGAGAGATATGTGCAATAACAAATCAATGGGTAAATTCGTATAAACGGCTTGTTCCAGGATATGAGGCACCTGTATATATTGTTTGGGGTCAGAAAAATAGATCTGCTCTTGTGAGGGTTCCGATGTATAAACCGGGAAAGGAGAAGGCAACAAGGATTGAGGTGAGATTTCCAGATCCTGCTTGCAATCCATATCTTGCCTTTTCAGTTATGCTTGGAGCAGGACTGGAAGGAATAAGGAAAAAATATGAACTTCCAGAGCCAGTTGAATTTGATGTCTATCATATATCCGATGAAGAAAGGGAAAAACTTGGAATAGAAACACTTCCAGGAAGTTTAATTGAGGCAATAGAGGCACTTGAGAAATCAGAACTTGTAAAAGAGATTCTTGGTGAACATATTTACAATAAATTTGTTGAAAATAAAAAGATTGAATGGGACAATTACAGAATGCAGGTTACAAAATATGAGATAGAGAAATATCTTCCAATATTGTAAATAATTTTTATTGACAAAAATTTTAAATTTTTATATACTTGTTTCCTTTAAATAAATTTTTTTCTAAGAGGAGGTTGAAATGAAAACAAACAATTTCAGAGGCCGCGACTGGATTGATGCAGAGCTTGATTACAGTAAAGAAGAATGGGAAACGTTAATTGATGTTGCTCTTGATTTAAAAAGAAGACATGCACTCGGTGAGGATCAGACACACATTTTAAAAGGAAAAACTCTTTTTACAATGTTCTTCAATCAGTCATTAAGAACAAGGAGCACATTTGCAACAGGTATTCAGCAACTTGGTGGATTTCATGTTGACCTTGAACCAGGTAAAACATATACACCTGCAAGGAAAGGTTATGAGGTTCCTTATAAGACAGAAAGAATTTCTGATGTAGCAAGACTTTTAAATAGAATTGGTGATGCAATTGCAATAAGAATGTACGGACCACCAGCACACTGGATATATGGTTTTGCAAATTCAACAATGAAAGAGTTTGCAGAGTATGCAGAGATACCTGTGATAAATATGGAGTGTGATAAGTTTCATCCAACTCAGGCACTTGCAGATCTTATTACAATAAAGGAGAAGTTTGGAACATTTAAAGGACTCAATCTTACAATGAGCTGGGCATATTCAGGTTCAATTGAGAAACCAAGAGCAGTTCCACAGAGTGTTGTTCTTGCTGCAACAAAGATGGGAATGAATGTAACTTTAGCACATCCAGAAGGGTTTGAACTTGATCCAGAAGTTATAAAGAAATGTAAAGAGTTTGCTAAGTCAAGTGGTGGTTCATTCAGAATTATAAATGATTTTGATGAGGGTTTCAAAGGAGCACATATTGTATATCCAAAAGCATGGGGTTCTGTTTACTGTTTCAAGTATACGGATGATGAAGGAAAGATTATAAAAGAAAATGATTTGAAAAAGGCAGAGGAGGTTAATGAGAAAAATAAACACTGGAGGACAACAAAGAAACAGATTGAACTTATGGATAAGGATGGGATTTACATGCACTGTCTTCCTGCTGACAGAGGACAGGAAGTTGATGATGATGTAATAGATGGTCCTCGTTCAGTTGTTATAGATGAGGCAGAGAATCGTCTTCATGCTCACAAAGCAATAATGGCACTTTTGATGGGTGGAAGGTTATAAATAAAGGCGAATGGTAAATGGCGAATGGTGAATGGTAACTATTTGCTATAAGGAGGTGAGATGGGAAAATCAGAACTTTTTGGAAGAGATTTGATTTGTTCTCAAGAATGGAAAAAGGAAGAGCTTGATAAGATTTTAGAACTTGCTAAAAAGATGAAAAAGGATAGGTTTTCACCAAAATATACTAAACTTCTTGAAAATAGAACATTTTTCATGTTCTTTTATAACCCCTCGGTGAGAACAAGGCAGAGTTTTGAATGTGCTGCAACAGAACTTGGTGGCCATGCTCAGTTTCTGGAACCAAAGACAATGCGACTTAAAACAGAAAAAACAGCAGGAGAGACAGTAGAGGATGCAGCAAAAGTTATGTCAAGATATGCATGCGGGATTGGAATAAGAATTCTTGAAGATAAGATATCATACTATGGCCAGGGAGATGAACTTTTAAGAGAATACGCAAAGTATGCTTCAATTCCAATAATAAATATGGCTGATGATAAGTTTCATCCCTGTCAGGGATTGGCAGATATAATGGGTCTCAAAGAACATCTTGGAGAGGATTTAAAAGGTAAAAAAATTCTGATTACCTGGGCACATGGAGCTCTGGCAAGGTCTTGGTGTAGTGTTCAGGAAGCAGCTTTAATCTGTTCAAGATATGGAATGGATGTTACAATTGCTTATCCAGAAGGGTATGACCTTGATCCTGAGGTTATGGAAAAAGTAAAGAAAAATTGTGAAGAGAATGGAGCAAAGTTTGAGATAACTCATGATGTTAGAGAAGGATATAAAGGTGCTCATGTGGTCTATTCAAGGAACTGGATGAGTCCAAATGCTTATGAAGGAGGAGAATTTCATAAGCAGGAGGAGATAGAGAAGGCACTCAAATTGACTTCTTGGATATGTGATTCTGAAAAGATGAAATTAACTGAAAATGCACTCTTTATTCATCCAATGCCAATTGATAGAGGTCATGAGGTTACAGATGAGGTTGCATCAGGAGAACGTTCTATAATCTATGATGTTGCTGAAAATCGTCTTCATGTTCAAAAAGCAATAATGGCTTTAACAATGTCTGAAAGGTTATGAATATAAGGCAGAGGGATAATCTTGTGAAGTTTTTTTATACTCTTTCCACAGCTTCATTTACTGGGATGGTGGTTGTTTCACTTGTTATAAAGCCATCCTGGATTTTAGCAGTAATAGGTGTTTGTTCTGTTATAATTTTCGCAGTGATTGCATATCTTCTGGACGGAATGGAGATTTTTGAAGAAAGGAGAGGTATATGATAAGTGCTTATATTGTTCTTGGTGGAGGATTGCTGGCTGGTCTGATTGTTCTTTTTCTGGTTATAAGAGAGCGGAAAAGGCTTGCTAGTAGGAAACATTGATGTAATTAGGAGGGAAGATGAGTAAACTTGCTGTTGTCGCTGTTGGTGGTAATTCTTTAATAAAGGATAAGGATCATCAGACAGTTGAAGACCAGTATCATGCTGCTGTTGATACAATGAAACATATTGCAACAATGATTGAGAAGGGTTGGGAAGTAATTATTACCCATGGAAATGGTCCTCAGGTTGGGTTCATTCTTTTGAGAAGCGAAATAGCAAGAAAAGCAATAGGGCTTCATCCTGTCCCACTTGATTCATGCGGTGCAGATACTCAGGGTGCTATTGGATATAATTTTCAGCAGGCACTAAGTAATGAGTTTCGTCTAAGAGGGATGAAAAAGGAGGTAGTTACAGTTGTAACAAGGGTTCTTGTTGATAAAAATGATCCAGCATTTAAAAATCCAACAAAGCCAATCGGTCCTTTTATGACAAAAGAAGAGGCACTGGAGAGAAAAGAGAAGGATGGCTGGGATGTTATGGAGGATGCAGGTAGAGGATATAGACGTGTTGTTCCTTCTCCTGAGCCAAAGGAAATATTAGAAGAAAATGCAATAGAACATCTTGCAAGAGCTGGATTTGTTGTTATAGCAGTGGGTGGTGGAGGAATTCCTGTTTATTTGAGAGAGGATGGGATTATAAAGGGTTGTGCTGCTGTTATTGATAAAGACCTTGCTTCTTCACTTCTTGCGAGAAACATAAAAGCAGATCTGTTTTTGATATCCACAGCAGTTGATAAAGTTTATCTTAATTTTGGGAAACCAGACCAGAAAGGGATTGACAGGATGACTGTATCAGAGGCAAAAAAGTATATGGAAGAAGGTCATTTTGCTAAAGGAAGTATGCTTCCAAAAATAGAGGCAATTATAAGGTATCTGGAGAATGGTGGGAAGCACGGAATAATAACATGTCCAGAGAAAATACCAGAGGCACTTGAGGGAAAAGCAGGAACACATATCTTTCCAGATTAAATTTCCTTTCAAAAAATACTTGACAAAGTAAAATTTTCATTGTATACTTTGTTTAGAACATATTAAACGTTATGAATGGAAAAAATAAAAAGATGAATGAGGTTGAGAGGATAAAGATTGAGTTTGCAAATCTTGGTGGAATGCTTGCATCCCGTCTTAGTTTAAGTCCTATAGTTGGACAGATTTATGCACTTTTATATTTAAGTAAGGAACCCGTTTCTTTAAATGAGATGGTTGAAAAACTTGGAATAAGTAAAGCATCAGCATCAATAAACATAAGATATCTTGAAAGCTGGGGTGCAGTGAAAAAGGTTTGGGTTGGTAAAGGGAGAAAAGATTATTATATGGCAAATTCTAATGTCTTGGAAATATTTATGAATAGGTTTATTAAAAGATTTTCAGATATTTTAGAAGAAGTGAATAAATTTGAAAGAAAAGTTCTTAGTGGAGGTGATAGATTTATAAAAGAGAGATGGAATGAACTAAGAACACTATATATGTTTGTAATTGATAAATTGTTTGAGGTTAGAGAGTATGACAAAAAGAAAGAATAAGATTTTGAAAAATATAGAGGTTTTACTATTAGATGTTGATGGGGTTTTAACGGATGGGAGTGTTTATGTTGATAGATTCGGAAATGAGTTATTGAGATTTTCAAGAATAGATGGAAAAGGTTTGGAGTTGATAAAGGAAGCAAATATTAAGGTTGCTATTTTAAGTTCTGAGAATTGTTTAGCAGCAAAAAGAAGGGCTGAAAAGTTAAAAGTAGATTTAGCCGCATTTGGAGTTAAGGATAAATTAGAGACATATTATAGTTGGAAGAGAAAATTTAAATTTGATGATTCTAAGGTTTTGTTCTGTTGTGATGATATACAGGATTTGGAACTTATGAATATTGTAGGTTTTTCTGCTGTACCAAGTAATGCAGTTGATGAGGTAAAAGAGAAAGCAGATTATGTATCAAAAAAGAAGGGAGGAGAAGGGTTTGTGAGGGAGATATGTGATATGATTTTAAATGTAAAAAGGAGGAAAAGTGGCGAAAAAAGAGATAAGAATTGGAAATAAAGTGATATCTGAGGTGGGAGATGTATTTTTCATAGGAGAAATTGGAATAAATCATAATGGTTCAATAGAAATTGCAAAGAAAATTATTGATATGGCGGTTTTATGTGGAGTGGATGCGGTTAAATTTCAAAAAAGGACACCGGAAATCTGTGTTCCACCTAAAGTTAGAGATAGAATAATTGAAACACCTTGGGGAGATATGACATATTTTGAGTATAAAAAAAGGATAGAATTCGGAGAGGAAGAGTACAGGGAGATAGATGAGTATTGTAAAAGAAAGGGAGTTGTATGGTTTGCTTCGGCTTGGGATATACCCAGTGTTGAGTTCTTGGAAAAATTCAACGTGCCTTGTCATAAGATTCCATCTGCAAAGTTAACTGATAGAGAACTATTAGAAAAAGTTAACTCTATAGGAAAACCAGTAATACTTTCAACAGGAATGAGCACAGAAGAAGAAATTGAGAAAGCAGTAAAAGTCCTTAATAAAGTTGAACTTATAATTATGCATTGTAATTCTTCTTACCCAGCAAAACCAGAAGAGTTGAATTTAAGGTATATTCAAACTTTAAAGAAAAAGTTTCCACAGGCGATTATTGGTTATAGTGGACATGAACTTGGAATTTCTGCTAGTCTTGTAGCAACCACGCTTGGTGCAAGAGTTATAGAGAGGCATATTACCATAGATAGAGCCATGTGGGGAACTGATCAGGGAGCAAGTATAGAATTTTCTGGTTTAAGGAGACTTGTTAGGGATTTAAAAGCATTGCCAATTTGGTTAGGTGATGGAGTTAAGAGAGTATATGAATCGGAATTTAAAGTAAAGGAAAAATTGAGGGATAAGGAAACATTGTGAAGATAATTGCTGTTATACCAGCACGAGGTGGAAGCAAAGGGATAAAAAACAAAAATATTAGAATAATTGCCGGTCATCCCCTTATAGCTTATAGTATTAAAGCAGGGTTAAGTGTAAAAAGAGTGGATAGAGTTATATGTACTACTGACTCACCTGAAATTGCAGAAATTGCAAAAAATTATGGTGCAGAGGTTCCTTTTTTGAGACCTAAAAAACTTGCCTTGGACGATACTCCAGATTATCCAGTGTTTAAGCATCTATTGGATTATCTTAAAGAAGAAAAATACATTCCAGATATAGTATTACATTTGAGACCTACTTCGCCTGTGAGGTTTAAACAGGATATAGAAAAAGCCATCAAAATATTTATTAATACTTCAGGTGCAGATAGTTTAAGGACAGTATGTAAGTCTCCTCTTACTCCATATAAAATGTGGAGAAAGAAAGGAAAGTATTTAAAACCCATATTGAGTTTGAGGAGTGTAAGAGAGCCCTATAACATGCCAAGACAGAAATTACCTATCGTTTACTGGCAGACAGGTTATCTGGATATTTTTAGGTATCAGAGTTTTAGGAAATATAGAAGTATGACCGGGAAAAAAATTTTGGGTTATGAAATAAGTTCAGAATATGCTGTTGATATTGATAAAGAAGAGGACCTTGAAAGGGCAGAATATTTAGTGAAAAATACAAAATGTATAAAACCTTAAATAAAAATATTCCTATTCTTATTTGTGGTATTGGTTCTATAGGAAAGAGACATTTAAAAAATCTTCTTTCCCTTGGTTATAAAAATATTTTCTTATACAGAAAAAGAGGGTATCCATTTAGAGAGGTAAAAGAGGAATTTCCTGTATATAGTGATTTGGAGAAAGCTTTGAAAGAAAGTAAACCTTTTGTCTCATTTATTACAAACCCAACATCACTACATGTAGAAACGGCATATAAATGTGCTTTAGCAGGTTCCCATCTTTTTATTGAGAAGCCGATTTCTCATAAAGTGGGAAAGAAGGAGAGAAGATTGTTGTCAATTGTGAGAAGAAAAAATCTCAAGGTTATGGTAGGATATATGATGAGATTTCACCCTGCTTTTAAGAAGATCAAAAATTTGATACAGAAGGGAAGTATAGGTAAACCTCTTTTTTCAAGAAGTGTATGGGGAGAATATCTTCCAGATTGGCATCCATGGGAGGACTATAGAATTAGTTATGCTGGAAGAAGAGAATTAGGAGGAGGACCAGCACTTACACTTTCTCATGATATTGATATGGCGATCTGGTTATTTGGAAAACCTGTTTCTGTTACTGGAGTACCTAGTTTCGGTTCCCATCTTGAGATAAATACAGAGCATGCAGTAGATATTCTCATTAGATTTGAAAGTGGAGTTGTTTCAAATATTCATCTGGATTATATTCAGTCTCCTCCCACAAGAATCTGGGAAGTTGTCTGTGATTATGGAAGAGTTATTTTTGATTATTACAATGGAAAATTATGTTTATTTAAAAAAGGTAAAAAATTCCAATTTGATGTCAGGGTAGAAAGGAATAAGTTATTTATTGATGAAATAAAATACTTTTTTAAATGTATAGCTACAGATACTGAACCATTACCTGGGATAGAAGAAGCATTGTTATCTGTAAAAATAGCTCGTAATGTTATCTTTTCTAATAATGATTAGGAGGAGGAAATGAGGAAGGGATTTTCAGAGTTTGATTTGTCAGGAAAAGTTATATTGGTGACTGGAGCATGTGGTTTAATAGGCAGAGAAATATGTGATGCCTTTTCTTCTGCAGGAGCAAATGTCGTTGTGAGTGATATAAAGCCAGAAAAAGATATTAAAAGATTTTCCGGAGAACTTTCTAAAAAGTATAAAAGAAAATCTATTGGAATATATCTTGATGTAACAAAAAGAGATTCTATTGAATCAGGAATTAGAATTGTGCTTAAAGAATTTGGAAAGATAGATGTTCTTGTGAATAATGCAGCAATAGATGCCAAGTTTGATATTGCAAATGTAAAAAAAGTTAATCCCACAAGATTTGAAAATTATCCTTTAGATTTGCTCAGGAAATCAATAGAAGTAAATATGATAGGTTTAATTCTTGTTACTCAGCGCGTAATTAAAGAGATGTTGAAGTGGAGAAGCGGAAATATTATTAACGTTAGTTCCACCTATGCAATAGTTGCTCCGGATCAGAGGCTTTATAGAGAGAAAAGGAAAAGAGGACAGGTTTATAAACCTGTTGACTATATAGTGACAAAATCTTTTATACCTGGATTTACACGCTATCTTGCAACTCTTTATGCAAGAGAGGGAATCAGAGTAAATACTATTGTACCTCATGGAGTTGAAAATAACCACCCAAGAGATTTCAAAGAAAGATTTAGTGAGAGAAGTCCTTTAGGTAGAATGTGTAAGGTAAGTGAATTAAGAGGTCCTTTTATATTTCTTGCTTCTGATGCTTCAAGTTATATGACAGGAGCTGTGTTAGTTGTAGATGGCGGATGGAGTATTTGGTAGTAAAATGAAAGATTATAATAAAATTTATTACTCGGAGATTGAAAAACCGAAGACAAAATATCCTTTGGAACTGGTTATGTATCTTATAAATAGATTCTCTTTAAAAGCTCCTATGGAAGTTTTAGATGTAGGATGTGGAAGAGGAGATTTTCTTGAGTCTTTTAAAGAATTAGGTTTTAAAGTTAAAGGAGTGGATATATGTGAAAATACAGTTCAGTTTTTGGTTAACTCTGGTTATGATGTTTCCATTTGTGATTTAGAGATGGAGCGTTTGCCCTATAAAGATGAGAGTTTTGATGTGATATTTTCAAAATCTTTTATAGAGCATTTATCTGAGCCACATAATTTCCTTAATGAGACATATAGAGTATTAAAAGAAAAGGGGAGGGTTATTATTTTGACTCCTGATTGGTATTCACAGTTTAAACTTTTTTACTCAGATTTTACACATAAGAGGCCATATACCAAAGAATCTTTAGAGAAATTGCTCATCTTACATGGTTTTAAAAATGTTGTTGTTGAATATTTTTATCAACTTCCTATCGTGTGGAAATATCCATTTATTAAGTTTTTTAGTTCCATTATAAGGTGGCTTTGGCCCAAACATATAAGAAGCAAAAATAAGTTCATCCGATTTTCTGTGGAACTTATGTTGTTAGGAAGTGGGGTTAAATGAAGGGGATATATTTAGATATCTGGAGTTGTGGAAGTATTGATATTGAAGAGTTTTTAAGAAATTTTAGTTTTCCGATAAAACATTCGGAATATTTAGATATAGAAAAACAGGTTACTGAAGTTATAGATAATCTTATTTTAGAGATGTCCGAACCTTTACTGAGGGATATTCTGATTATTCAATATAAAAT
>QMOP01000011.1 GCA_003650255.1 Caldisericota bacterium | reverse complement strand
TCTTAATGGAGGACTTTTCTCAAAGATAAAAGGTATTGATGACCAGGGATTTAAATTGACTGATGAAGATATGAGTTCAATAATTGATGATTTATTAGAGCAGTATAATTTTACCATTCTGGAAGATACCCCTTTTGATCAAGATATTGCAGTTAATCCTGCGATGTTAGGAGAGATATTTGAAAGTATGGTCAATGTGGGAGAAGAAGTTGATGAGAGGCATCAATTAGGAATATTTTACACTCCCAGAATTGAGGTTGATTTTATGGTGAGACGCTCTCTGGTTGAGTATTTATACAATAGGACCAAGATTAATAAAGATAAACTTTATGAATTTGTATTTTATGAGGAGAGTGAGGAGCAGAGAATAGGGATTTCAACTCTGGAAGAAGTTCAGAAAATAAAACAGGCACTGGAAAAGGTAAAGATTGTTGACCCTGCCTGTGGTTCTGGAGCGTTTCTGGTAGGAGCTTTAAAGGTATTGTTAGAGTTAAAAAATGCTCTGGCTTATATATCAAAAGAAGGAGAGCTTGATCAGTTTGAGGAAAAGAAAAAGATAATAGAAAATTCTCTGTATGGTATTGATGCTAAAGAATGGGCAGTTGAGATTGCTAAACTTCGTCTATGGCTTGAGTTGATTGTAGATGCAGATGAGAGAAAAATTGATATAAGAAATAAACCTTTACTTCCAAGTTTATCTTTCAAATTGCGAGAGGGAGATAGTTTGGTGCAGGAGATAGCCGGAGTATATTTTCCAGTAAAACTCGAATATGAATTTTTCCCGCCTGAACTAAAAAGAGAATTAAAAAAATTGGAAGCATTAAAAAGAGATTTTTATTATGGAAGAAAAGAAGTAAAGGAGGAAGAAATAAAGAAGATAGAAAAAGATTTTTACTGCCAAATAATTGATTACAAAATAGAGAAATTAAGAGAAAGTTTAAGAGTTTGGAAAGCAGAAAAAGAAGGACATCCAGAGTTCGGAGATATTGAGGAGACTTTTGGGAAAAGTGTTAAACAGAGAGAACTTGCAGGTAATATGATAAGAAGGATAGAAAAGGAGATAAAAGATTTGGAAGAACAAAAGAGGCTAATTCATAAGAAGAAACATGCTTTCTGGGCAATAGAGTTTGCAGAGGTGTTTCTGAAAAAAGGGGGTTTTGATATTGTTATTGCTAATCCCCCATATGTAAGACAGGAGAAGATATGTGATCCCTACAAGCCAGAAAGTACACTGGAAGAACGAAAGGAGTATAAAGAAAAATTAATGAAGGCAATGGAGGAGGATTGGGGAAAGAGGATAAATAAGTTGGATAAAAAGGCGGATATTTATGTTTATTTTTATCTTAAAGGGCTGAAATTGTTAAATCCAGAAGGAGTATTCTGTTATATTTCCTCTAATTCCTGGTTGGATGTGGGTTATGGGAAAAATTTACAGGAATTTTTGTTAAGAAATGTTCCGATGATTGCTATTTATGATAATCAGAAAAAACGTTCCTTCAAACAGGCGGATATAAACACAATAATTGCACTTTTTGGAGCTCCCAGAGATAATGCATTGGAGAATGTGGTTAAGTTTGTGTTGTTTAAGAGAGCATTTGAAGATATATGTTATTCAGAGTATATGATTGAGATAGATAAAACAAAAGAAAAATTGAATGATGAAAAATACCGGGTGATTCCAGTAAGTCAGAAGGAACTTTTAAAAGAAGGGATGGAAACAGAAGATGAACTCCATAAAGAACATGGTGTATATGTTGGTTCTAAATGGGGTGGGAAATATTTAAGAGCACCGGATATTTTCTTTACGATTTTGGAAAAAGGGAAAGATAAATTGGTTAGGTTAGGGGATATTGCGGAAGTCAGATTCGGAATTAAAACGGGAGCAAACGAATTTTTTTATGTTGAGGATGTTACTGATTTGATTGAGGATGAGTCTTAAAGATTTTTATAGACGATTTGGAATTGAGATTAATTCTAAAGAAGCGATGGAGAAATTTATAGTGCGAGTAGATGTTAGTATTTTTAAGCCAATTGAAAAAAGTCTTATATGGAGACCAGATTTTATACGGTGGTTAAGTATGAAATTAGGAGAAAGGTGGCATCAATATATTGGTCGTACGATACCAAAAAATGAGGAGTATATTGCTTCAGATTTGACTCTTTTGAGAATTAGTGGAGGAAAATTTTTAAGATGTCTTCATATTCTAGAACTTATTTACGAATATTTAAAAATTCAACATAACAGTTATGCCGAGAAGAAGGCTGAGGATTTAGATAGGAAAGTACAAGAATTAATTGCTGAAAGTGAAGTAAATTTGGGTATTCGGTGGAAAAAAGGCAAGTTCTATCCTTTAGGCGTGAAATATTTAGATAGGAAGTTGATTGAAGATGTTTTAGATTGGCTAAATAATTTCCCTAATGAAAAAAAGGATTTTGAAAACGCTTTAAAAGCTTATATGGAAAAGAGATATAATGATGTCATTATAGAGTGTTATAATTGTGTTGAAGGGATAACAAGAAAAATTTTAGGAAATAGAAGAGTGTTAGAAAACAATAAAATAGACTTGATTAAGAAGTTAAATCTTTCTCAACAGTGGTGTAGTTTTTTGAGTGATTTTATCAATTATGCTAATGAGTTTAAGAGACATGCGTCAGAAAAAAGGCATAAAGCTGATCCAGATGAAGTTGAGGCATACCTATATTTAACTGGTTTAATTACGAGACTATGTATTCAAAGAGGATAAAATGAAGTTTTCAGAGATTAAACCAAAAATTAAGAATTTGGGTAATTTCAAGTCATTAAAAGAGATAAAAAAAGCTGGGTTGCGAATTGTTTACAACAGAAAAGATGATTCTTACTGGTTGATTGAGAAGGAGTTTTTAAAACCAGTTATAAAAAGTCCACGTGAATGTAAATCAATTTTAGTAAAACCAGAGGATTTGAAATATAAGGTTTTTATGTGTCATAAGTCTAAAAAAGAGTTAAAAGGGACAAAAGCGCTGGAGTATATTAAATGGGGAGAAAAACAAGGTTATCATAAAAGACCAACTTGTGTATCTCGACCAAGATGGTGGGATTTAGGAAGGCGAAAAATATCGGAGATAATTTGTATGATGAGCATAAATGATAGACATATTTGGTGGAAAAACGAAATAAGTGTGGTAGACGCGAGATTGTATGATGTTTTCTTAAAAAATGAAGGAAAGTTTGATAACGATAATATAATTATATCTCTCAATTCGTCCTTGACACCATTATTTATAGAATTAGGAGCGAGAGCTAATTTGGGTGAGGGAGTTTTGGATTTTAAAGTGTATGAAGCTAGTGAAGTTTTTCTTGTTATTTTAAAAAAATTGAAAAGTTCGGAAAAATATCTGCAACAATTTTTTCATCGAGAAATAAAATCCATTTTTGAAGAACTTGGTTTTGATAAAAATAAGCCTATTAGAGAACAGGAGCCAAGTCCCTTACCAGACAGGAAAGCATTAGATGATATTGTTTTTGATGCTTTGGGTTTAACTGAGCAGGAGCGAAAAGAGGTTTACTGGACAGTAGCAGAGTTAGTAAAAAATAGACTGGAAAAAGCAAAGAGTGTATAAATTATGAGTTTATTTTTTATTGATGAAAGTAAGAAAAAGTAAATTTTGGGTTTAGGTGGAGGTATATATCTGAAAGATAATGAGGTGAGTAAGATGAGAGTAAGAATTGTGGAAAGAGTTGTATAAGAGAATAAATGGCTGAACAAAATAAAAATCAAGTTTCGAAATGGGAAAGATATAAAAATAAATATAATCCTGATTTTTGTATATTTAGGTTAATCACAGAAAATACTGAATGGAAACCGTCGAAAATAATCAATTCATTTGAAATATTAAAGTGGTATGAAGAATGTGGAAAATGTAATAATTTTATAGATGGAAAGTTCGAAGAAAGAGGAGAAGTCTAATAAAGAATATTTTTAAAAAAAATGAAAAGGAGGTTTAGATGAAAGGATTGTGTATGGAGTGGATTGTTGTTTCGTCTATTGTTTCGGCAATCGCAACTTTAGCAATCGCTATATTCACATATCTCAATTTTCGAAAAGATAAAAAGTTTAAACAAGAACTAAAAGATTTGTATCAAGCAATTGTTATAGCTACTATTTTAAGTGGACCAACTTCATATGGTGAATTTGAGAAAGCTAAGAATGTGTTTAAAGAAGTGTATAAAGGTAAAACTGATATATTTTAAAGAGTGAAAAATTTGTAAAGTGGAAATATAAGAAAACAGAGTAGTAGCAGAGTTAGTAAAAAACAGGTTGGAAAAAACAAGGAATGTTTGAAGTTTGTTTGATGGGGGGAATTTATGAAAAAGAAGTATCCATTTCTGTTAAAAGAATTTGAAAAAAGTTTAGAGAACTGGGTTAAAAGTGGGGAATTAAAATCCTCCACAAAAGAAAACTATTTAAATGCAGTAAGTAGAATTCTTGAAGCAGTTTTACAAGAACATACAGTAGAAGAAATAGGTGCGATGATAAAACGAAATGACCCTGATATAACTCAGGGCTGGTATGAAGAGATTTTGAGGGTAACTCGCTTATTATGGCAAATTGCGCAGGTTCATAAAAGAATTTAAGGAGGGTTTAAGTGTCACATGATATTATTGATAATCGGGAAGAGAAGTTAGTTGAGCATATAAAAAGATTATTGGACGATTCTAAAAGAGCAAAATTTGCTGTGGGATATTTCTTCGCTGAAGGGCTTAAACCAATCATTGATAAACTTAAAAATCTGGAAGAAATAAAGTTACTTATCGGAAGTTCTACTACTAAAGAAACTCTTGAAGCATTGGCTCTGGGGTATAGAAGGTTGGAGAAGGCTAGGGAGGAAGTTGAAAGGAGAAGTTTTCTTACCTATCAAGAAAAGAGATTAGAATTAGAGAAGGACCGAAAATTTATTGAGAGAATTGTAGCAGGTTTGTCTCAGACTGATGAAAATGAGAATTTGATTAAGAAAATAGCGCATCTTGTGGAAAGGGATAAATTAAAAGTAAAAATTTATCTTAAAGAACCTTTACATGCAAAAGTTTACATTTTTGACTTTAAATCAGGTTATTACTCAGGAACCGCAATAGTTGGTTCCAGTAATTTAACTCTGGCAGGGTTAGTAGGCAATACTGAACTTAATGTGGTTGTTTCTGGTAATGAAAATCACGCAAAACTTACTCAATGGTTTGAAAGGCTCTGGGATGAGGGTGAGGATTTTAAAGAGGAACTGATAAATGTTTTGAAAAATTCCTGGGCAATCAGTGAACCATCTCCTTATGAACTTTATTTAAAGGTGATATATGAATTGGTTAGGGATAGATTGGAACTGGAAGAGATAAAGATAAGAAGAAAAATTAGTCTTCCGGATCTTTATCAGTACCAGAAAGATGCTGTGGCTCAGGCAAAAGAGATTTTAGAAAGGTATAATGGGGTTTTTATTGCAGATGTGGTGGGATTAGGAAAAACTTATATTGCATCAGCTTTACTTGCTCATTATTGGGATAAAGAAGGAGCAAGAGCGCTCATTATTTGCCCTCCGAAGTTAATTCCCAATTGGGAAAGGGTAACTTATGGTTTTGGAATTCCCATGCAGGGAAGAATTTTTTCCACGGGAAAAATTGATAAAATTCTTGAAAATGAACAGTTGATGCGGGAGACCAAAATTGTAGTTGTAGATGAATCGCATCATTTTCGTAGTCCCACCGCTCAGAGGTATCAGGATTTGGCAGAGGTTACTTTTGGGAAGAAAGTTATCTTGGTTACGGCAACACCTTACAATCTTTCTCCGGATGATATTTATCATCAGATTAAATTATTCCATCCTCAGGAATGGACCGAAATTCCTATCGATCCTCCAGTTCTTAGAAAATTTTTTACTAAGGTAAAGAATGGAGAAAAAGATTTAAAGGATATTTTATGGCACATATTAATCCGCCGAACTAGAAGAGATATAAAGACCTATTATAGAGAGGATATTGAGAGGAGAGGAATTAAGTTCCCTCAAAGAAAAGGACCTTATCGGATTGATTATAGTATAGATGAAGTTTATCCAGGAATTTATGATGAGGTGATTTTTTATTTAAAACAACTTAAATATGCCAGATATAATCTTGGGAAATATGTAAAAAGACAGTATAAAGATGAGGAAGATTTACAGCTTCTGCAAAGAATATATCCACAATTAAAGGCGATTTTAAGATGTGTAGTTTTGAAGCGTTTTGAAAGTAGTGTAGAGGCATTCAGAGAAACGTTGGATAACTTCATCAAGATTTATAAAGCTTTTTTGAAGGCGGTTGAAGGAGGAATAATTCCGGCTGGTCCAGAGAGTGAAGATTTGATTGAGGCTTTGATAGAGGGAGATGATGAGACATTTCAGAAGCTTGCTAAAGAACATGGTGTGAAATATCCAATAGAGAAATTTAATATCAAAGAATTAAAGAGTGATTTAGAGTATGATATAGAGATATTAAACAAGTTGTTTTCTTTAGTGAAAAATTTAAAACCAGATTCAGATGCTAAGTTACAAACACTTATAGAAAGGTTAAAGAGGAAAGAATTTAGAGATAGAAAAATTTTAATATTTACTCAATTTGAAGCAACAGAGAGGTATCTTGCTCAGGAGTTAAACAAAGTTTTTGAAAAAGTGGCAGGGGTTTCATCCGATACCTCCAAGTTGCACGAAGTAGTTAAAAGGTTTGCTCCAAAGGCAAATAATGTTAGCGTGCTACCAGAAAAAGAAATTCGGATTCTTGTTTCTACAGATATTCTAAGTGAGGGACTCAATTTACAGGATTGTAACGTTGTTATAAATTATGATTTGCATTGGAATCCGGTTAGGTTAATTCAAAGAGTGGGAAGAATAGATCGTGTTTCTACAGAGCATGAGGAAATATGGGTGTATAATTTCTTCCCAGAAAGGGCAGTGGATAAACATTTATCGCTTGCTGATAGAGTGAAAAGAAGAATGCAGGAAATTCAGACTTATATAGGAGAAGATTCTAAATTTTTGACTCCAGAAGAAAAAATACAAGAACATCAATTTTTCGCTATTTATCAGGAAAGAGCTAATGCTTTGGAGGAAGAAGAGGGAGAAGTTGCTAATTTTGAGAGTTATGTTCAGAAGTTAAGAGAGTTAAAGAAAGAACACCCGGAATTGTTCAGAAAAATTAAGAGTATGCCTCCCAAGATAAGATCCAGTAAAGTATATGAAGGAGAGAAGGGGATTATTGTATTTTGCAAATATGGAGATTTTTACAGATTTTATTTTGTGTCTGAAGGACAAAGAGAGATAGAGAATTTAGATTTTATAAAAGCATTAAAGATTATGGAAACCTCTCCTGGAGTTAGAAGAGCAAGACTTGCTCCAAATTTTAATAGAAAAGTTTTAGAGGTTGAGAAGAGATTTGAACAGGAAGTAAGGAAATGGGAGCAGGAGCTGGAAAACAAAGAGAACGATCCTTTGATAAGAATAGTTATAAACAAGTTAAAAAGCATGATAAGAGGTGAGAGTGATAAAGTGAAGGAAAAGATCACTCAGTTAAAGGTGATGATTTTAAATCAGGTGCTTTCTTTAAGTCAGAGGAAAGCCATAAGAAGATTGGTACGCGATAAGAAAATTTCAAAGTCAGAGTTCTTTCAAAAATTAGAAGCTATTCTTCAAAAGCATCAAGAGGAAGTGGGGTCTGTTGTATCAAAAAAGGAGAAATTTATTGAAATTGTCTGTAGTGAAAGTTTGGTTTAGAATAGGCCTAAATAAGTTTCCTTATTCTTCGTCGCCCCAAACCCAGTTTCGAAATATTTTTCCCTCTGTTTTAACTCCCTTTCCTACAAAAGATACTTCCTTAATTTTCTTTTCCCCAAAAAAAAATCAATTAAACCATACCAACTCCTCAATTGACATCCTCTGATTTTTGTGGTAAAAAATAAGTGAGATGAGAGGGAAGAATAGGGTTCAAAAGATTGTTAAGGAGTTTGAAAAATCTATTTTAGATTTATATGGAAGAAGATTGAAGAGAGTTATTCTTTACGGTTCTTGGGCAAGAAGAGAAGCAAATAATGATTCTGATATAGATTTGGCAGTTGTTTTAAGGGGTAAAGTTAATCCAACTAAAGAAATAGACAGAATGATAGATATAATTACTGATTTTAATTTAAAATATGGAGTTTTACTTTCTGTATATCCGGTATCAGAAGATAATTATCGCACTCTCCAATCTCCTTTGTTGATCAATATACGTCGAGAAGGTGTTTCTATATGAAGGAAATTAGAGCTCTACTTAGAAAGGCAAAAAGATATATAAAGAGTGCTGAAGTTCTTATTCAGGAAAAAGATTATGCATCGTCTGTTTCCCGTAGTTATTATGCAATGTTTTACTGTGTAGAAGCACTTTTATTGACTAAAAAGTTGTCTTTTTCATCTCATAAAGGGGTTATATCTGCTTTTGGTGAGCATTTTGTTAAGACAGGAATTTTTCCTAAAGAAATGGGAAGAGAATTAAATAGGGCTTTTGAGAAAAGGCAGTTGGGAGATTATGAATATACTTTGGTAATTTCCAAAAAAGATGCGGAGAGTATTCTTATTAGTGCGAAAAAATTTTTTAAAAAGATTGAAAAGTATTTGAAAAATACCGGATATCTTTAAAAATCCCTCTGGAAAAATTCCAGAGGGAAGTTTGGTTCTGTCCTACCGTAGTAGGACATTATAAGTATATATTGTAAAAAGAAAATTGTCAAGTTTATACATTCGCTATTGGATTTTTTGGAAAGAATTTGTATTATATATATACATAATGTAAAAATACATACATGGATTTTCTGTTAATTTTTATTATTGTTTTGCTTTATTTTATTCTGAAGGAGTTAAGGTCAAAGTAGTTTTATGGTTTTCTCTCTTTTTCTTATAGGTTTTATTGCTCTTTCCTCTCAGATTGTCATTTTGAGGGAACTTCTTATAGTTTTTTATGGAAATGAGATTACTCTTGGAATAATTCTTGGTGGATGGCTTGTAACAGGTGCTTTTGGTAGTTTTATTGCTGGAAGGTTTATTAAGAGGATAAAGGATGAACTCTTTTTTTATAATTTACTTCAGGTAATTCTTTCTGTTTATCTTGTGTTTGTCTTTTATCTTATAAGAAAAATTCCTCAGGTTCTTGGTATCTCTGTTGGAGAGATTACATCTGAAATTCCTGTAATATTTACTTCATTTCTTCTTGTTCTTCCTATAAATGGTGTTCTTGGTGCTCTTTTTTCTGTCGGAACTCAGATTTATAAATATCAAGGAAAGGACTACATTCCTATTGGATATGTTTATATACTTGAATCAATTGGAGCATTTCTTGGAGGGATTGTTACAAGTTTTGTCTTTCTTCCGCTTTTTGATTCGTTAAAAATTTTAACAATTCTTTCAGCACTTAACATAATAGCAACAGTTTTTCTTTCACAGAGAAAGGTTTTTAAAGTTGTCTCTGTTCTTGTTCTTTTTTCATTTTTTTATATTTTTCCAAATTCAGATTTTATAAATAAGAGTTTGATTGAAAGTATTTATCCTGAATATGAACTTGTTTTTTTTAAAAACTCATATTTTCAGAGCATAATGGTTCTTAAAAGGGAGGAGGGAGTAAGTTTGTTTACTGATGGAATTTACAATTTTACATATCCTGACCCATTTCCACATGAGATGCTTTGTCATGTTTCAATGGTTCAATCGTTTTCTCCTAAAAGGGTTCTTCTTATTGGTGGAGGACTTTCAGAGATTGTAAAGGAGATTTTGAAGTATCCTGTTGAAGAACTTGTTTATCTTGAGATTGACCCTGTGATTGTGAATGAGGTGAGGAGGTTTTTTCCAGTTTCAGAGGATAAAAGATTTAAAATTGTTATTTCAGATGCAAGGTATTATTTGAAGAAAACAGAGAAAAAGTTTGATGTTGTGATACTTCAACTTCCTCCTCCACATACACTTCTTTTGAATAGATTTTACACATTTGAGTTTTTTTCTTTAATAAAAAAGCATTTAAATGAAAATGGAATACTCTCCTTTTCATTTCCATCTCAGCCAAACTATCTTTCTTCAGAACTTAAACTTTTTTTCCTTTCAATTAAAAAGACACTCTTAAAGGTTTTTCCTGAGGTTTTAATAACTCCAGGAGATACTGCATATTTTATAGCATCAAAAAATAAAGGTGTTTTAATAAAGGATTGGAGAGTGATGATGGAAAGAATAAGGGAAAGGAAAGTTAAGACGATCTATTTCAGGGAGTATTATCTATTCGGAATATTTTCTCCTTTCAGATTCAAAATTCTTGAGGAAAGTTTAAGTGAATTTAAAGGAAGGATAAGAATTAATAAGGATTTCAATCCCATTTCATTTTATTATAACAGCATTCTCTGGGCAACACAGTTTCAATATGAGTTATTCAGAGATTTTTTGAAAAAACTTGATTTCAGAAAAATCCTTGTTGCATTTATTCTTTTCCTTTTGATTTTTCTCCATCCCTGTTTTTTTAAAAAAGAGGCATACTCATACAGGATTCTTGCAGTAATATCATCAACAGGTTTTGCTGAGATTTCATTTCAGATAATAACACTTCTCTCATTTCAGATTCTTTATGGAAAGATTTTCTGGAAAATGGGTTTGATTTTTACATCCTTTATGTTTGGTCTTATTTTTGGCAGTATCCTTATTACATATCTTGAGAAGAGAAGAGAACCCGGTTACAGTTTATTTTTGATTACACAGATTTTTATAGTGATTTATCCTCTCGTGCTTCTTCTTTTCCTGAAATTTTTTGAGAAAGGGTTTTATGGTTATGCAATTCTTCCTCTTCTTCCTTTTATTCCCGGTTTTATAGGAGGGTTTCAGTTTCCTCTATCAGTTGCTCTTTATTATAAAAGAAAAAAGAAAAAAAGGGCAGAGGTTGCAGGTATTTTTTATTCTGCTGATTTGATTGGTTCTTTTCTTGGTTCATTTGTTTTAAGTTTAATAATTATACCTGTATGTGGAATTTATCCTGCAATATTTTTTGTTTTTATTCTGAATCTTGCAGGACTCTTTCTCCTTTTAACTAAACCTTCCGGGAATTAGATTTCCACAGTAAGAGCATCTGTTATTCTTTATTTTAATCTCATGCACCTTAAAATGTGTTCTATGTATGATTCTTTTACCACAATTTGGATCAAGAAGAGTAAGGAGAATTCCACCAGCCCATTTAAAGAAGTTCCTTCTTTAAACCCACATTCAGTATTATTATAATAAAACTTGTTGAAATTTTTAATAGGTTTTATTAAAATATAATGCTCAAATGCGCTATAAATTTATCGGAAAGAATTTACTGAGAAAGGACTCATACAGTAAAGTAACTGGAACAGCTCAATATATTGCTGATTTAAATTTTCCAAATCTTCTTCATGCAAAAATTCTTCGTTCTCCTTTTCCTCATGCAAAAATAAAATCCATAAAAAAGGAAAATGCACTTTCTCTTGATGGTGTTGTTGCTGTAATTACAGGAGAGGATTGCGGAATCAGGTACGGAGTAAATATAACTGACCAGCCACCAATTGCAACTGGTAAGGTTAGATTTGTTGGAGAGCCAGTATGTGTTGTTGTTGGTCAGGATAAAAATGTTCTTGATAAAGCGACATCTCTTATTGAGGTTGAATATGAGGAGTTGCCTTGTGTTTTTGATGTATATGATGCAATAAAAGAGGATGCTCCACTTGTTCATGAGGAAATTAATTCTAATATATACTATCATTACAGGTTAAGAAAAGGGAATATTGAGAAAGGATTTAAAGAAGCGGATTTAGTAGTTGAAAATGAGTTCTTTTATCCCCATATAAGCCATACTCAACTTGAGACACATGGTGGTGTTGCAAGATATACAAGGGATGGTAGTTTTGAAATTTATTCAAGCACTCAGGCTCCTTTTGTTGTAAGAGATATTGTTTCAAGAATGTTTAAGATTGATAAGTCAAAAATAAGGGTGAATGTTCCGTATGTTGGTGGTGGTTTTGGTGGAAAAAGTGATGTGACTATTGAGCCACTTCTTGCTTATATTTCAACTTTTGTTCCTGATTATTATGTGAGGTTAATTCTTACGAGAGAGGAGGCATTTAAGGGAACTGTTCTTGGAAGGGGAATAAGGGCAAAAATTAAAACAGGAGTTAAGAAAAACGGAAAAATTACAGCTGTTGAAATTAAAATGTATTTTAATGCAGGTGCATATGGTGATTACTGTCTTCCAATTGCATATGGTGGTGGACAGAATTCTCCAGGTCCATATACTATACCGAATATAAAGGTTGATTCTTATGCTGTATATACAAATCTTCCTTATGTTGGTGCTTTCAGGGGTTATGGTCATCCTGAAGGTAACTGGATTACTGAAAGGCAGATTGATATTATTGCTGAAAAACTTGGAATTGACCCTGTTAAGTTGAGATTGATAAACTGCTGGAAAGAGGGAGATATAAATCACATTGGTGTAAAAGTTAAAAAACATTATGGAAATCTTCCTCTATGTATAAAAAAGGTTGCGAAATCAATTGAATGGGATAAATGGAAGAGGAAGGAAGAGGGAAACAAAGTTATATCAAAGAGTGTTGTAACATTTATGAAATCTCCTGTTATGGCGAATAATGCTGCATCAGGTGCAATTGTTAAACTGAATGAGGATGGTTCTGTAAATCTTTATGTTGGAACAATTGATATAGGCCAGGGTTCAATGACAGCACTTTCACAGATATGTGCTGAAAAACTTGGTATTCCATTTGAGAAAATAAGTATTTCACCTATAACAGATACTTATTTTTCTCCTTATGAATGGCAGACAGTTGCAAGTAGAGGAACATGGAGTGTTGGAAATGCTGTTATAAGTGCATGTGAGGACTTAATAAGAAGGATTAAGGAAAATGCTTCAAAGGTTTTTAATGTTCCTCCTTCAAAAATAGAGTATAAAAACGGAAAACTCTTTTTAAAGAAGAACCCTAATAAAAAAATTGATATGAAGGATATTGCACTTGGTTATATGTTTAAAGATGGTCATGTAGAAGGTGGCCCTCCTGTTGGTTATGGTTATTTTATGCCAAATGTTAAAAGACCGGATCCGAAGACAGGACAGGGAGATTGTGTTGCTGAATGGACTGGAGGTGCTGTTGGAATTATTTTAAGTGTTGATAGAGATACAGGAGAGATTGATATTAAAAAAATTTCAATTGCAATTGATGCGGGAAAGATTGTAAATCCTCTTCTTGCAAGAGGACAACTCATAGGAGGCCTTGTTCAGAGCTTGGGACAGGCGATAATGGAGGAAATAGTTTATTCTGAAAAAGGAGTAATGAGAAATGATAGTTTCACTGATTATAAAGTTCCATCGCCTGAAGATGTATTTGATACTTGTTTTGATGTTATATTTGTTGAAACATTAGAAGAAACAGGGCCTTATGGAGCAAAGAGTTTAGGTGAACATGGTGCAATTGCTGTTCCAGCAGCAGTTGCTAATGCGATAAAAAGAGGTATAGGAGTTAATATTTTTGAATTGCCAATTACAAAGGAGAAAATTGTAGAAGGATTGAAAAATGGAGTATTATAAAGTAAGAAGTATTGATGAGGCAGTAGAATTACTTTCAGAACTTGATGATTATCATATTCTTGCAGGAGGAACAGATTTGGTTGTTGATATGAGAAAAGGGAAAAAAATGCCCAGAAATATTGTTGATTTAAAGGGAATAAAAGAATTAAGTTTTATTAGAAAGGAAGATAATTTCATAGAGATAGGAGCATTAACCTGTATGAATGATATAGCAGATTCTGATGTTCTTACATCTCCTTATTACGGATTAAAAAAGGCAGCAGATATTATGGGTTGTTATGAGATAAGGAATAGAGCAACAATCGGAGGAAATATTGTAAATGCTCGTCCAAGTGCTGATACAGTTGTTGCACTTTATGCTCTTGAAGCAGAAGTTGTTCTCATATCAAAAGAAGGAAGGAGACAGGTGAAAATTGAGGATTTTATAAGAGGCGTTGGAAAAGTATCTTTAAGAAAGGGAGAGTTTCTGGAAAGAATTTTAATTCCTGTGTGTGATGAAAAATCAAAAAGTGTTTTTTACAGGGTTCAGAGAACAAAGGGAATGGACCTTGCTGGAATTAATGCATGTATTTTTTATAATAATAAAGAAATGAGGTTGAATTATTCAAT
>QMOP01000010.1 GCA_003650255.1 Caldisericota bacterium | reverse complement strand
TCTTTATATAAACTACTCTTACATTTTAAAAAATTTCATTGGAAAAAATGGAATTACAAAAAATGATCTCACAAAATTAAAAGAAAAAGGAATAGAAGCAATAAGAAATTTAAAGAAAAAGAAAAAAGAACTTGGTTTTATTCAACTTCCTTCAAAAATAAGAGAGGCAAAAAAAATTCTTGAATTTGCACAAAAAAATAAATCAAAGTATAATAATTTCATTTTAATTGGAATTGGTGGTAGTGCTCTTGGAAACAAAGCACTTTTTGAAGCACTCTGCCATCCATTTCATAATCTTTTACCAAAAGAAAAAAGAAATGGAACTCCAAGATTCTTCATACTTGACAATGTTGACCCTGATGTTATTGAGAAATTTCTTGAGACCGTCTCAATAAAAAGATCAATAATAAATGTCATATCAAAATCAGGAACAACAACAGAGACAATTGCAAACTTTTTTATTGTCTTAAAAAAACTTGTAAACAAAGTTGGAGATCCTTATTATAAAGGGCATTTAATAATAACAACTGACCCTAAAAAAGGATTTTTAAGGGATGTCGTCAAAAAAGAAAAGATAGTATCCTTCAAAATCCCAGAAAATGTCGGTGGAAGATTCAGTGTTCTTTCACCTGTTGGACTTGTGTCAAGTGCATTTGTTGGAATTGACATAATAAAACTTTTAAAAGGTGCATCTTACATGAGAAAACTCTGTGAAAATGAAGATATAGAAAAAAATCCAGCACTCCTTTTTGCACTCATAAATTACATTTTCATGAAAAAAAGAAATATTCTTGTTATGTTTTCATATTCACAAAAAATGTCATCATTTGTTGACTGGTTCCTGCAATTATGGGCAGAATCACTTGGAAAGAATGGTTTTGGTACGACACCTGTTAAAGCAATAGGAACTATTGACCAGCACTCACAACTTCAACTTTATATGGATGGACCTGATGACAAACTTTTCTGTTTTGTTTCAGTGGATAAATTTGAAAGTGAAATTGAAATTCCTCCATTTGGATTTGATTATCTCAACAATAAAAAGTTACTAGAATTATTAAAAGCAGAAGAAAAAGCAACAAGAACAGCACTTAAAGAAAGAGGTAAACCATCAATTACAATACATATTCCAGAGATTACTCCATACCATATAGGAGAATTTATATTTATGCTTGAATATGCAACTGCAATAATGGGAGAACTTCTTAAAATAAATGCATTTGATCAGCCAGGAGTTGAAAGAGGGAAAACTCTTACAAAGGCATTAATGGGAGAAGAAAAACTAAAAGAAGAAAGGCAAAAATTCCTTAAAGAAATAAAAAAATACGAAGAATCTCCTTACAAGGTCTAAATTGACAGAGATTAAAAAATTTAAAAAAGGAAAACATGAATATGTAAAATGGGGAGATAAAGTAATGGAGGTGAAAAAGATGAAAGAAGAGAAAAAGATTGAAATTCAGGTTCCAAGTGAGGTTGAAAATGGAATTTACTCAAATCTTGCATTTATATCACATGGAGAGGGAGAATTCATACTTGATTTTATTTTTCTTCAACCACAAAAACCAATTGGCAAAGTTGTATCCCGTGTAATTTTAAGTCCACAGCATGCAAAAAGATTTTTAATAGCATTAAATGACAATATAAAAAAATATGAATCAAGATTTGGCGAAATAAAAACAGGAAAAGAAGAAAGAAAAATCGGTTTTTAAATGTTCAAATGTGCAAATGTTCGAACATTATTACATTGTTACATTTGAGGGGGGAGTATGAGTGTTGAGAAAGATGGTTTGATTAGTGCATGTAAGATTGCTTTAATCTCTGCAAGGACTGCTCCAAAAGCAAGAGGAACTGACAATATTGTTTTTAAACTTATATCTGAAAAAAATGAAATTTTGAAAATTTCTGAAAAGATGAAAGAGATTGGAAACTCTGGCTATAAAACAAAAACATTCTTAAGGGATTCTGAAAATATAAAAAATGCCGATGCACTTATCTTAATTGGAACAAAGAAACAGGTAATGGGTCTTGACTGTGGATTCTGCGGATTTAACTCTTGCAGGGAACTTGAGGAAAAAGGCGGAGTATGTGCATATAATTCTGGTGACCTTGGAATAGCAATAGGTTCACTCGTAGCAAAACTTTCTGATTTCAGAATTGATAACCGTATAATGTATACAGTCGGATATGCTGTTCTTAAAATGGGACTTCTTGGTGAAGAAGTAAAGATTGCTTATGGAATACCTGTAAAAGTATCAGGAAAAAATATATTCTTTGATAGAAAATAATATTTAAAACTTGCCTTTTAATGCTATTCTTATTGTATCTTCTAAATCTCCATAAGGTGCCCAGGCAAAATCAAGGGTATAACTTTTTATATTTATACCAAGTCCTGCGCTTAATGCATCAATCGCTTCAAAATCATTCAATGTCTTATATCCAACTCTTAAAGGAATCTCCATTCTGCCTGCTTTTAAAATATACTCATATCCAATTGATGCATTTATTTCATTATCCCTTGGGAAATTCAAATCAATACCTAAACACATATTCTCTTTTAACTTTATTCCAAACCCAAGATTTAAATTTGTTGGAAGAGGGTCTGCTTCATTTATAAATTTAATCTCAGTTCCAAGATTCCTCAAAGAAATTCCCCACAGATACTTCTCACTTTCTTTTTTCCATCCAATATCAACTGCAACTGCTGAAGCACTTTCATCATCAATCTTTGATGAAATTGATTTTAGAGTTATTCCAACAGCAGATTCACCAAGTTTAAAAGCATATCCAATTCCAATTGCACTGTCCTGTGCTTTAAACTCTCCTTCTGAAGAACCTGTATCAGATGTTCTTCTTTCAAGTTTACTTACTGTAAGCAAGGTATAATTCAGGAAAAGCTTACCACCTCTAAATGGGGTACCTATTCCAAAATAATTAAGGGTTGTGTCCTCAAACCATTGAGTATACATCAATTCAACTTCCTTATTCTCAGAAAATACAACTCCTGCTGGATTCCAGTAAACTCCTGATATATCATTACTCAAAGATGTATAAGCACCCGCAAGAGCAACAGGTCTTGCACCAATTCCAATTTTTAAAAATTGTGCTCCACTTGTTCCCTTATCCTCTGTTGAAAGCCATGCAAATAGAGAAGTAGCAAATAGCAAATGGCAAATGGCAAATAGTGAAAATTTTTTCATTTTTGACCTCCTTTTAAAATTCATAATCTAATCCTATAAGCAGATTATATGTCGTAAAGTTGTACTTATATATTTGCTCATACTCCATATTTGATGACTGATTAAACCAGTTGAAATTAAGTTTTGCCTTAATTTTTTCCATAACAGGATAACTTAAAGTAAAAGAAATTGCAGTATAATTATTTTTCACTTTTTCATCTTTATAATTTCCATTTTTATCCTGAACCTTTCTCTCTTTATAGGATTTTGCTCCAAAAAGAATAGTCAGTTCTGTTTTTAATGATAAGAAATTCTTACTGAGTACAGGTCCTATTGTGTATTCATTATAATCATAATAATTTGGTGTATACTCATACCTCTCAGCATCATAATGATTTTGACTGCTTCTGTTAAATGATAAATTTGACTTTATTCCCCATGAAAATTCAATATCTTTTATGTATTTTGAATACAAAAGTGAAATATCAACTTTATTATCACTTCTTGTATCATCTGAAAACTCTCCATTTTTTTTAACAATTCTCTGCTCAGGAAAATCTTTGAATGTATAAATTAACTCATAATTGAAAATTGAATTTGAAGTAAAATAAATAAGACCTCTGTTATATAATGCTATAGCATTGAAATCAAGAATATTTCCACCAGGAGAAGGTGCTGCTTCAGTTGAAACTTCCTTTCCATATGTTGATTCAGCAAGTGTTACATAATTTGGAAATTTTACAGTAAAATAATCTATTGCTACCTGAAACTTATTGAATACTGAAAAATCCTTTATTTCATTCTCAACTCCTATTGTAAACTTCTCATAATCAAAGAGTCCCTCCCCCCAGTCCTCATCCTTTGTCTCTCTTAAATAATCCCATTTGTATCCTGTTTTCATTTTTAATTTTAAATTCTCTCTCATTTTTCTTATATACCTTAAATTAAGATTTATTCCTGCTTCATCCTGATAAAGTGTTCCCCCACCAATTAACTCCTGAACCGATTTTGCTCCACTATAATTTAGATAAATTCCTGGAAGAATTGATATCCTTTCACTCAACTTTATTGCAGGAACATATATAAGGTTAAAATCAATTCCTTTTGTCTGAGATTCTCCTTCAAAATAAGAGGCATTCCCACCAAAGGAGATATTCCCGACAGGGATTATCTCTGCAGCAGTAAGATTTACTAAACAAATAACTAACAGCCAGTAATTAATAACTAATCTCATTTTACCACTACTCCTTTAAAAATCCAGCTTTTATAAATATTTCTGGTTCAACAACGAGGTCAATTTTTCCTTCAGGACCTTTAAAATTATCAGCAGTTATTACAAGCTCCTCATTACAAGCAAGAGGATTTGCATTATAATCACTTCTTTTTGCTAAATTCCCTTCATCATCAATGAAGTAATATTCTTCTTTGTAATTATTTGAAAGGTCTGAAGCATATTTATCATAGGCAAAGGATGATGTCTTATCCACATCCACACTAAAACTACTTCCATCTGTTAAATCATATTTTATTGTATAAGAATCACCTCCTGAAGATGGAATAAGAGTTTTGCTTGAAATCTGTTTCCCCTCACCGACTATAACAATTTCATTACCACCTGGAAAGATTTTCCATTCGGTTAATTCTTCAGGCTGACTCCAATCAGCACGAGTTCTTTTCCACGTAACTTTGTCAATAGTATTACTTATAGCACAGTCATGTTCCTTAACCCAATACTCAGGTTCGCTGCTCCAACCATTCTCTGGCTCATTAAAAGCAATCTCATTTGCTACTTTCAAATCTTCTGGTAATTCTTTATTAAATGTTGCTTTCCAGGTGAAATAATCAAACCTGTTATCCCTTTCATTTAATGCTACAAATTTGAATTGATTATCTGCTGGACGAACGATGTACTCTTCAATTCTTACCCTTTTACCGAAATAATCAATCATTGTTTTTCCTTCTTCGTATTCAGCAAATTTCAATTCCCTTGCTGCTGCTTCCTGCACTTCCTCTTTAGTCATATCCATTCTTACTTCATCAATATACTCCCTTTTTACATCTGTAATTGATATTGTTTTTGCTGGTGCTTCTACCTTCAAAGGGACTGACTCACGTGGAGCAACACCAGGAATAATCTCCAAAAACTCGTTCTCCCTTATTAAAATCTCTTCCCCTATTCCAGAAATCTCTCTTGCTGAAACAATTCCAGCAAATACAGTGATCTTTGTTTTCCCCTTCTCATCAACCTCTACCATAAACTCTGTTCCTCTTACAGCACATACACTTGCAGGAGTTGTTACTTTGAAACTTTCACCTTTTGCAAGTTTCTTGACTTTATTCTTAATTTTTCCAATACTCAATCCTAAATCAACATTCTTTGGATCAACAGAAGTTAAATCTAAAATAGAATTTGGCCAGAGTTTCACCTCTGAACCATTCTCAAGTAATAAAACTGCATATCCATTTTTTCCTGTTTTAATCTTTGCTCCATCTTCTAAAATTGAATCTGGCTCAATTTTCTCCCATTTTCCTTTAACAAGAGCAAAAACATCTCCTTTTACATCCGCAACTATTACTGTTGCTGAAAAAAGATAAAAAACTTGAATTAGCACCATCCCAATTAGAAATAGTTTTTTCATTTTAAACTCACCCCCTTTTTTTCTTTTTTATAGTATGTTTGAACTTTAAAACAGCAAAATTTAACTCAAATGTAGTTTCGCTACCAATTACATCCAGCTCATCACTTAAAATCTCTGTTATTAATTTCCCACTTTTTTGCATAATTTCTTTTTGTACATTTTTGCTCTTCTCCGTAGAAAGACGCTTAATATTTTGTGTTATATTTCTTAGCTTAGTGAATGTCTCTATAATTGCTATTGTTGTTTTAACAGCTCGTCTACTCCTCAATATTGTGGCAAGCATATATAGTCCCTTTTCTGTAAATGCTTTGGGTAATACTCTTGTCTTTGATATTTTTGCGGTGGAAAATTTCCACCGCAAATTTTCAAACTCTTCTTTAGTAAGCTGAAAGACATAACCTTCTGGAAACTTTTCTGGATTATTCTTTACAGCTTTATTTACATCCCTAGTTTTAACTCCATAAAGCAAAGCAACATCACTATCAAGAATAACCTTTTCTCCTCTTATTTCAATAATTTTACTTGCTACCTCTTCAGAACTAACTATTTCTTTTTTCATCACTTTATCACTGCAAATTTTCCTTTTAATTTCTTACCTTCTACCTCTATTATATAGAAGTAAACTCCACTTGCTACTTTTTCTCCACCATTGTTTGTTAAGTCCCACATAATAACATTTTCACCACTGTAATGCGGATCATCATCGCCTGGTCCATAACCTTTCTTAAGTGTTGCTGTCTTACTCCAGACCTCTTCTCCTGCTAAGTTATATATTTTAACCTTAACTTCAACTGAATCATCAAGTGTTGTAGAATCTCCAGGAATTGCTACTTTTATACAAGCAACACTATCCTTAACAGGATTTGGATAAACATATGCTTTTAAATCTCCTTCATAAGGAGAAACCCTTAAAGTAACAGCAGAACTCATTGAAGCATAATTTTCTCCAATACTGTCAGCATCAAGTCCTGTATCATAGAGAACAAGGTCATATATTCCAAGTTCTGCATCTGAAAGATTGAAACTGACTCTTAATTCTGTGGAAGAAACAGATAAAGTTGTTCCTTTAATCTCATAATCCAATTCTTGATGAATAAGTTTTATCCAGTCCCTTGAGTCATTTCCAAAAATATCAAGTCCAGAACCTGTAATCTTTAATGTTACAACCTGTCCTATACTTAACTGAACTCCTGTATCACTCTCATTAACTGCACTTATAGATATATTTCCACTCTGAACAAGAAATGCATCTGCCATTGTTGCAGAGCCACCATCTGGATTTGTAACAGTAACATCTCTATAACCAACTGCAGCATTTGAAGAAATTTTTACTGTTATGTCAATTTCAGTTGAACTCTTAACAGTTGTGCTTGTTACAGTTACTCCTGCTCCAGAAATATTTACATTTGCACCATCCTGAAAATTTGAACCTGTTATTGTCACTGGAATTGTTTTTCCCTGCCTTCCTGAGTTTGGATTAACTTCTGTAATCTGTGGAGATGACTTCTGAGTAAAATCAGGAGGTGAAGAGAGTTTAAAAATAGCAAAATAAGTAAGATGATTTGCCTCTGCTGAAATTGTGTGATTGACTGTATCAACCTCAGGCCATGTATCACCAACTATTGTCCAGTTTGACTTATCATCTGAAGAGTAAATTGCAACAAGATGATTATCAATATCTGACTGTGTGATAGTACTTGTATCATACTGAAGTGTAATCTTTACACTTCTTCCTGCTGCAATTGATGCAAGTGGTCCTGAAATGAGATAAGCATTAATTTCATATAAATCACTTGCAATTACTCCTGGTGCTTGTGCAAGGGATGGTAGAATTTTTCCATAAAGTGCCTTTGCAAGAGATGGTGCTCCACCAATTACTGAAGCAGTTGGAGTTGAATATTCTGTCTTACTTATCATAACTTTAACCTCTTCATCTCCGTCAAAACTTCCATTTGAAGCATAAACTTCTGAATTATCCCCTTCCCCCATACTCACTGTTCCACCTGTAAGTGGGTTTATATTCTCCTGAACAATCATATCCCATCCCTTATAGTAAACAAACTCAAATGGATATTTCCCTTCTGGATAATTTGAAGGTTCCTGTTTGTTTCCATTATAATCTGTTCCTTCAAGTTGGAACTTAATCCATGTTTCATCTTCTTTGAATGTAAATGTGGCTTCAACCTCTGTCTTATTTGGCGAAATGTTTATATTATCAAACCCTCTTGCTGTATTTGTATCTCCATCAACTGAAATAAGTTTTATAACATCCTCTCCTTTTGTCTCTCTTATTGGTTCTGTTATCCAGACCTTAATTCTTACTGTATTTGAGGACTGTTTCACAATTGAAGTAACAAAAAATGGTGGATTATCTTTATATATAAAATAACCATCTGGTGAATACACCTGTGTTGAACTCTTTATAAATTGAGGATCTGGTGCAATGAAAACATTTTCGTCTTTTGGAAGAACAACCATATAAATCTGTCCAATTCTCAAACCTTCTATCTTAAATCCTTCAATTTCTTTAGTTGCATCATTTGAAATAAGTTTCCCAAAAACAATCTCTTTCAAATCAGGTGTAGTTGCAACAATCTCTCTTACCTCTGTTGTCTTCACTTTACTCATATCTGGTTTATAAAATGATCCTGTGAGAATTGCTCCTGTTGAAAGTTCTATTCCTGTAATTTCATTATCTCCTGGTTTAACCTCAATATCCTCTACAAATATCGCATTAAACCCCTTAGCCATTACTCTCAAATTATATATCCCATCTCTAAGTCCTGTAATCTTGAAATCTGTCTTCCACCTCTTTTCTGTATCATCCCAGTAAGGTGGTTTACTTATTACACTATAACCATCAAGTGGATCATCATATATTTCACCTGCTTTCTGTAAGACAACAAGTGCACCAAACTGTTTTATTCCCTCTTCTTCAAATGGAGCAACAATTTCATAATCATCCTTTGAATTTGCAACAGGTCCTTTTATAGTTCCATAAACTGTAGCATTTGGTGGATAAATTATAACCTCAAGGTCATCTGTCTCTATTTTCACATTCTTTACAATTCTTTCAACATAATAACTCAACTCCTCTTCTCTCTCCCAGAAATCAGGTCTTGGAGAAACAATGATTCTCCAATACTCAACATCCGGGTCAAGTCCTTTTAAAACAAACCTACCATCAGATTCAGTATATGCATCTGCCCATGTTTGAATTTTTCCTGACATAGGTTCTGCTTCAACCTTTATATTTGCAACTGGATTTCCAGTTTCATCCTTTACAAAACCAGAAATATTTTTTCCTTTTTTAAGTTTTATTGTACCTATATCAACATCTGTTGCATTATCAGGAACAACAACCCCATCTATTACAACAGGAGCATATTTATAAGGTTTCTCCTCTCCATAATCATAAACCTCAACCCTGTATGTTCCTGCTGGAAGATTTTTCAATTTGAATCTACCTGTTGCTGAACTTATCTTTATCTCTGGATCCATTACCCAATCAGCATTCCAATCGGCTGTCTCCCTGTAAGAACCCTCAATATAAGGTCTTGCCTCACAGTGCACCTTTATATCTTTATAAATAACCTCACCTGTCTCATAATCAACAATCTTTCCTTTTATATTTGCTCCTTTACTCAAACTGATAACACCAACATCAATGTCACTATCAACTATCTTAAATGGAACAACCTCATCCTTATATGACTGGTCCCACACTCTCACAACTAAGTTGTATTCTCCAGGATATACAGAAGTAAACTTAAAACTTCTTGTTCTTTCACTTGAATAATCTCTTCCTGATGCCATATCATAATCAAATAAAACTATCTTTCTCGGAGATGCTGGCATAAATGTTCCCCTTACCTGAAGTTCTACATCATAACTTGCTCTTCCTGTCTGAGGTCTTGAAATTGTCCCTTTTACAGTATAACCATCAATAACATCTATATCACCAATATCCCTTGTCTCTCCTTCTGAAAGAGGGACAAATGGAAATGGAGAAGCAAGATCCTGATTTACCTGTGGCTCTCCCCAGGGAGTTATTTCATCATTAGAGGAATCAAAATATACAGGTGGAATTATTATATAATTTCCTTCTGGTAATCCATTTATTTCAAAGTTTGCTATTGTAGGTGTATCTTTATCAATGGTTATTTGACCCATAATTGCATTGTCGTATGCTTGTTCCGGACCTAACATTCTCAGATTTTCAACAGCAATTGCTTTTACTTCTAATGCCCCATATGATGAAACTATAACATTCCAGTCTTTATATTTATTAGAACTTAAAGTCAATCTTCCTTTTATAGAGGAAGGAGAAGGAAGAAGTATTACTCCAAGGTCCGTGGTTTTTCCAGATGTAACCCTTGCTCTCTTTGTAATTGAGGCAAACTTTCCAGAAGGTGGATCTTCCATTATTGTAAGAATGTATTCGCCTGTTGGAAGATAATCTATCTTAAAATACCCTGTTGTTGAGGCCCTTACTGGATCTGGAGATTGAAAACTCCAATCCCACATTTTCATTACACTTATATAAAAGTTTGAAAAATTAACAGATGTTGTTCCTGCCTGAAGTTGTCCTTTAATGCCTCCTGAAAATGGTATATATTCAATTGTCGGTGTCTCTGTAGTAGAATATTTTCTGTATTTATCCTTTTTCTCAAATCCCATTTTTAAATCCCATGACTCTATTGTATAAAGTCCATTAGGGTCTAAACCTCTTATTTCAAATGTTGTTGAACTTACTATTCTCTCATCTGGAGTAGAAAAAGAAGAAGTTGAAACATATGGAATTTCAAAACCAAACCATCTGTGAATATTCCTTTGAGGGTCAAAACAATCAATTCCAACCCAGATAACATCTTTTCCTTCAAAATTTACATAATGATTGTAAGAATAAATCTGTGATGTTCTCAAATTCCAGTTAAGTTTCAAGAGTGCAGAAAGTTTTGCTCCTTCACTTAAAACGATTGGCTCTTTAAATATATAATCCTTATCCTGAACAGAAATAGTTGTTGAGTATTCAACAAAATACTGTGAATGAAATTTCAATTCATACTCTTTGTTCGGTATAACATTCCATACAGTGAATGTTCCTGAACTTAAACCTACTGGAATCTCTCCATTTCCCCAGCCAAAAAATGAATCATCTGTTGCCCTTGCACCTATATCTACCCAGAGATATTCATTTGCAACTCCTGAAGAAAGTTTTACTATTCCAGTTATTTTTACTGATTTTTCAAGATAAAGATTAAGAGGATAGTATGTAGTTCCTTCAGATAAGACAACTCTTGTTGAAAAAGAAACATAACCTTCTGCTCCTGCCTGTATTTCAAATTCACCAGGTGAAAGATAGAGTTCATAATATCCTTTATCACCATCACTTGAAATTCTGAAATCAGTCCAGTCACTCTGTGGAGAATTTATACTCCACCCATTAACCCATCCCCAGAGTTCATATCTAACATTACCCCACTGATCCTGTTCTGGAATATATGTTGAAGGAAGGATAACATATCCTGAAACCTTTATTCCTTCTTCAAGTGATATATCAAAAGATTTTGTAAGAGTATCCATGTAGATATCATACTCCGCTGAGGAAAATCCTCTTTTTACAGCCCTGAAATGATAATTCTCTCCCTGTTTCAATCCTCTAACAGTATAAGAACCTGATTCATTTGAATAGGTCTGACTCCAGAAAGAAAGCCCACTAACTTCAACTCTGGCATCTTTCACAGGATTTCCACTTTCATCCTTAATTACTCCATAAAGTGTTCCAACATCACTAACATTTATAACAACTTCTGTGGAAAAACTTATTCCATTACTTTCATCCCACCATGGAGCATCTGCCTGAATGAATATTTTTAAAGGACCATTTGAAGGAATTCCTCCTCTCCATGCTTCCCAGAGAGGATTAATTGTTATTGTTCTCGGAGAAGAATATTCTGGAGTTGAATATTTCATATCATACTGACTTATCCAGTCCCAGTATTCTATATCATAACCTGCCTGAAGTGCATTTAACTCTTCATAAGAAATTTCTGTATTCTTCCTCTCCTCATAACTTAAACTAAAATAGTATCCATAATAATCGTTTGGATAATAAGGAGATGATGTTGAAAGTTCAACATCAAGATAATGAGGAAGATATGGTGCTGAATCATCTCCTGTTACATCAGAGTAATTATCCCATATAACTTTGTTCCAATCAAATAAATCAGCAATTCCATTCCCATTTATATCAAGAATAATTCTTACATTTACATCTGTTGCTGAAACAGTTGATTTTACAACAAAACTTAATTCAAACTCATCATCAATTCCGTCTCCATTTGGTGAGATTGTAGTAGGAGAAACACTTACATTATCAAGAAATACAGATTCTGTCCCTGCACCTTCACCACCACCAGCACCTGGATCCTGAAGAGTTAAATCAATACCTGTAGTTGTCTCTCCATCATTTACAATAACAGGAGAATAACTTGCTCCTGGCTCTGTAGCACTGTCAAAAGTTCCATCTGCTGTTGAATCAATCCAAGCAACAACAGTATAATCAGTTGCTGCTGGCAATATTCCTGTTGTATAGGTATACGAGAAAGAAACAATCCCAAGATTTTGAGTATCTTCAACAAGCGAAGGATTACTTTCCCAATTATTCGGATCACCATGTCCAACAATTATGTAGAGGTCTCCTGTCTGAGAACCAGTATAATCTATTATCCCTGTTATTTTTCCTCCTCCACCTTCTTGTGCAGAAGAAGAAAGTGTCAATTTATAAAACAAACCACTTGGGGTATGAGTGTCAAAATATATCCACATTTCTGAAAAAGCAGTTCCGCTTGATGAAATAACCCTCTGGTATTCACCAAAATAACCAACACAGGAAGGATTTGTTGTTGTGTCAAGAACTATCTCAAAATTGTAATCAGGAATGTAATTCGGATCTCCAGAAGAAATAACAGCAGTAGTATAAGTTGAAGTAGAAAATTCAAGAACTGAGGTTGTATCATTTGGAACAGAATATTTTTCATATCCCACAAAAACTCCTTCAACAGGAATAGAGTCAGAACTCTCAACAATTCCTTTTAAAAGATAAGGACCAACTTTAGACATACATACAAAATCTATTCCCAGCACATCTGCACCACCACTTATTACAACAGGTTCAGGACCTGTTGTTGATTTAAATGCTTCATAATCTCCATTAGGTTCATCAGGGTCTGGCTCGTTATTACCATTTAAATCAAGAAGAGCAAAAATAAAATATGTACCATCAAGAAGACCAGAAAGAGTATAAGTACTTACTGAATTAGGTAGAATATTAACAGTTGTTGAAGACTTCATTGAACCACCTGGATTATCAGGATCAGTTGAAGCAATTACTAAGAAATTACCTCCTGTATCAGGGTCCCAGTTTGCTATTTTACCTGAGATGTTTGCACCCTGTAAGAGATTCACAAAGAAAAATGAAAAAAGGACAAACGAAAAAATGATATTCATCTTCCCTCCTTTTGATACGGATTTGTTTTTTGATATATCATTCATCACTTATCATAGTAAATTAAAAATAAAATTAAGTCAAGTTGATTTTTGTCAATATCCTTTTGATTTTTGTCAAACCTATACACTTAAGAGGCGGTCCTGTATTTCACAGGAATCAAAGAAGAAATGTTCACATGTTTTGAAGCATCAAGAATTTCTATTCCTATAACCTTACCATCCCTGCCTATATCAAGAACAATACTATCCGCTATCCTCTTATTAACCACCTCTTGCTCTTCCGGGTCAAATCTTATATAAAGAAGATCAAACCGATCATTATAAATAATCTCCATATTACACCTCCCACTTACCATAAAATACATAAACAGTAACTGTCATAATACTTCCCTCTTCTTTCACAAAGATAACCTCCACTCGTTTCTGCTCATAATAAACACCATTTCTTTCTTTATTAAAATTAAATATTTTAGCTCTTCCTTCTCTGCCATATCTTACTTTAATTGGAAAACCTGTCTTTATAACCTCCTCAATCTCCTCTTTTGTCGCGCCTCTTTCTTTTGCTCTTTTCAAAGTATGTGCATTTATATAAATCTTCACTTTAAAAATTATACCAATTAACCTGTAAAAATCAAATTCCTTTTTTAAGAATAAAACCGTTCCCATTACAATAAGGACACTTTGTTGAAATAATCCTCAAAATATCCTTCCCAATATACTGTCTTGTCATTTCAACAAGGCCAAGTTTTGTAACTGGAAGTATCTCTATTTTTGCCTTATCCTTCTCGGATTCCTCTTTAAGAATTCTATAAATCTCCTCTTTCTCTTTTTTATCTTTCATTTCAATGAAATCAATTATTATGATTCCTCCGATATTCCTTAAACGAATCTGTCTCATAATTTCTTTTGCTGCTTCTTTATTTATTTTAAGAATAACTTCCTTCCTGTCTCCTTCTATAACAGAACCACTGTTTACATCAATACTTGTAAGTGCCTCTGTCTTTTCAATAACAATATAAGATCCCAGAGGAAGGGATACTATCTTTGAAGAAATTTTTCTTATCTCTTCATCAAGTCCATATTTTTTAAAAAGATTTTTCTCCTTTTCAAGTTTCACTTTTTTCTTCAAATAAGGACACATCAGTTTTACATAATAAAGAATTTTCTTATAAATATCCTTATTATTACATTTAATCTCAATAACTGTTTCATCCAGTTTCTCCCTTGCAAGAATAAGGAATGGATTGTTTAAAGCATAAATTAATCCCATTCCCTTTCTCTTCTCTTCTTTCCTTATCTCATTCCAGATTTTGTATAAATACTTCATCTCTCTTTTCAATTCATTTTTTCCCTTCCCTTTTGCCTCTGTTCTTATTATAAATGTACCTTCCTTATTGTGAATTGAAGATATAATCTCTCTTAAACGAATCCTTTCATTTCTATCTGTAATCTTTCTTGAAATTCCGCCTCTTTTACTAAGTGGCATATAAACAAGATACCTTCCTGGTATTGATATATTGGTTGTTACAACAGGTGCCTTTTCCTCTCCCTTCTCTTTTATAACCTCAATAAGTAAAATATCCCCTTTTTTAACCTCATCCCTCTCTTTTAATTGCATAAAGAATCTTTCTCCTTTACAGGTGAGAAAACAGGCATTTATACTATCAAGAATCTTTTCAACTTTTGCTTTGTAAATATTTCCTGTTTTAAACTCCTTTCCTTCTTCTTCAATAATAATGTCCTCAAGAATACCATTCTCAAGTATTGCTATTTTTAAAAATTTATGTTTTTCCTCAACAAAAATCCTTTTCATCTTGCCAAATATTATACTATAATTTTGAAAATGAAAAAAATTATTTCTGTTTTCTTCATCATCTTTATTGTTTACAGATTCATTTTCCTTTCTCCCCTTACATACTTCATGAGAGACCTTGAAGAACAGTTTCATCCCTGGAAGGAGTATGCAACAACTACTCTTATTAAAGGTGATTTTCCATACTGGAATCCATATAACTTTACAGGTATTCCATTTCTTGGAAATATTCAAACAGCAATTTTTTCACCATTTTCTCCTTTACAGGT
>QMOP01000009.1 GCA_003650255.1 Caldisericota bacterium | reverse complement strand
GGTTAGATATTTTCTCAATGATTTAATCTCAAATTTAATTGTTGTTTTTCTTTTTATTCTTTCTGTTTTTCTTTTTGGTAAAAAAGGAGTTTATTTTATTGGTGGATGGAGAATTCCTTTTGGAATAAATTTTGTTTTTGATTATCTCACCTCTATAATGCTTATAATTGTAAATCTTATAGGAAGTATGTGTGTTATTTTTTCAATTGATTATATGAAGAGATACACTGCAAAGAGATATTATTATGCTTTATTTCTTTTAATGCTTGCTGGAATGAATGGGGTAATCCTTACAGGAGATTTCTTTAATATGTATGTCTTTATAGAGATTGCTTCAATTTCTTCTTATGCACTTGTTGCATTTGGAACTGAGAGGGAGGAACTTGAAGCATCTTTTAAATATATGGTAATGGGTTCACTTGCAACCGGTTTTATTTTATTCGGTATAGCAATAATTTATTCAAAGTTTGGAATGTTGAATATGGTTTTGATTTCAAAGGAGATTTCAAAGGGGATAGATAAACTTACAAAACTATCTTTTTTCCTTCTTCTTTCTGGATTTCTTATAAAAGCAGCGGCTGTTCCATTCCACTCATGGCTTCCAGATGCCCATCCATCAGCACCTGCTCCTATTTCAGCAATGTTAAGTGGAGTTCTTATCAAGACACTTGGAATATATCCTATAATACGCATTATGCTGATCCTGCCATTCAGTATAAATAAGATTATTGTTTATCTTGGAATTCTTTCCATGATAGTAGGTGTTATTTTGGCTCTTGGACAGATGGATATGAAAAGATTGTTTGCTTATCATTCTATATCGCAGATAGGATATATACTTTTAGGAATAGGATTAGCAACTCCTCTTGGAATAATTGGTGGTGTATTCCATCTTTTGAATCATTCCCTATTCAAATCCCTTCTTTTCCTTACTTCTGGTGCTGTGTACTATAGAATCGGAACACGGGATTTGAAAGAGATGGGAGGTCTGAAGGAGGTTATGCCTGTAACCGCTACTTCTTCTTTAATTGGGTCATTATCTATTTCAGGTTTACCTCCATTTAATGGTTTTTTTTCAAAACTCATTATTATTGTCGCTTGCGTAAAAGCAGGACATCCTATTTATGCATTATGGGCTGTTATAGGAAGCATTTTAACTCTCTCCTCTTTTATGAAAGTTCAGAGATTTGCTTTTTACGGTGAGAGGAGAAACTTTAAAGATGTAAAGGAAGTGCCTTTTTCAATGAAATTTTCAATGGTTTTTCTTGCGGTGCTTTGTTTGGTTAGTTCAATTTTGGTTTTTCCAGAGATAAGAAAGAATACTCTTGATAAAGCCGTTACTTTACTGAATAAAATGGAATACTGGAGTATTTTGAAATGAAAAAGAAACTTTGTTTATTTTTTATTTTACTGATTATATGGATACTTCTTACACTTCCATTCAATATACAGAATCTTCTACTTGGAATAGTTATCTCGTTTATTGTTTCTTTAATATTCAAGGATTACTACTCTGAGAGAATTGCAGAGGTTTTTAGGATTAAAAAGATTATCGCAATAATTAAATATATTTTTACTTTTCTCTATTATATGTTACTTGCAAATCTTGATGTTATGTACAGGGTTCTTCATCCTTCGCTTCCAATAAATCCGGGAATTGTAAAAGTAAAGACAGAACTTAAAAGTAATTTAGCAAAAACAATTCTTGCAAATTCAATAACACTTACTCCAGGTACCTTAACTGTTGATATTGAAGGAGAGTTTTTATATATTCACTGGATAAATGTGAAATCTGCAAATATTGAAGATGCAACAGGATATATTGTGAAAAGGTTTGAGAAGATACTCAAGGAGATTTTTGAATGATTGAAATTTTTATTTATGCTTTGACTTTTCTAACATTTTTATGTCTTTACAGAGTTGGTATGGGTCCAACTCCTGCTGATAGAGCAGTTGCAATAGATATTCTTGGAATACTTGTTGTTGGTTTTTGTGTCATGATTACAATTCTTACAGGAAAGGATTTTTATTTAAATGTTGCTCTTGCATGGGGACTTTTTTCTTTTATTGGTTCAATAGCAATAGCAAAGTATATGGAGGGAAAAGGATTTGATGAGTGAGAAAGTAAGAGACGGTTTTCCCCTCAGGGGACGTTCGCGAGAGTGGCTCACTCTCTTCAGCGCCTGCCTGCCGGCAGGCAGGGTAGAAAGCACCATGTCCTCGCTCGCAAAGCCCCTTCGGGAAAAACCGCCTCTCTTTTATAGGAACTTAGGGAGGAAGATTGAGTGAGTTTATAGGGATTGTTATTATTGGAATAGGGATACTTTTTGATTTGTCTGGTGTTATAGGACTTATTCGTCTTCCTGATGTTTATAACAGACTTCAGGCAGCAACAAAATGTGTTACCATGGGAACATGTATGATTCTTTTTGGGTTCTTTATATACACCGGATTTACACCAGCAGGAATTAAAGCATTACTTACATTAGTTTTCATCCTTATTTCTTCTCCAACAGCAGCACATGCAATTGCAAGAGCATCATATAAATACGGAATAAAACTTACTGATAAAAGTGTTTGTGATTTGTATTCAAAAGAGGAGATTGTGAGATGTTCTGCTGTTATGAACAGAAACGTTACCACAATTCTTCCAGATGCAACACTTGAAGAGGCAATCAGTTTAATTGTTGAAAAAAATATAACAGGACTTCCAGTTGTTGACAGAGCAGGAACTCTTCTTGGAATAATCACTGAGAAAGACATAATTGATTATAAGAGAGTTGGAAATATAAAGGTGGCAAAAGTAAGGGATGTTATGACGCAGAATGTTTTGACATTTGCTCCTAACACACCACTTGAAGAAGTTTTAAAGGCGTTTTCAGAAGGAAAATTCAGAAGAGTTCCAATAGTTGAGGATGGAAAGGTTGTTGGAATTATTTCGAGAAAGGATATAATGAGGTATTTAAAAGGAGAAAAAGAATGAAACTTCCAAAATTAAGGGAATTAAAAGAGGCAATTAGAGCAATATTCTCTTCACCTTATACCATTACTTATCCTGAAAAACCACCAAAAATTCATCCAAGATTTAGAGGAAGACCAAAACCTCAAGATGGCTGTGTTGCATGTGGTGCATGCAGTATCTGGTGTCCTGCACAGGCAATAGAATTTTTTGTTGATAAAGAGAAGGGTATAAGAAAGGTAATATTTCACTATGATAAATGTATAATGTGCGGAGAATGTGCAAGAATCTGTACAACTCAAAATGGTGTTAAGATGGATACAGAGTTTCGTCTTGCTGGGTTTGAAAGAAAGAATTTAAAAGAGGATGGAAAGGAGTGTAAGATTTTATTTTGTGAGGGTTGTGGTGAAATAATAGCAACTGAAGAGCACATAAAATGGATGCTTGAGAAGTTAGGAGAAAAACAGGGAGCAAATTTTGGTTTGTTTTCTACCAAATTAAAGGATTTGGGTGTTATTGAGGATGTTAATAGAAATATAACCTTTGATAAAAGAGACGATATATTCACACTTCTCTGTCCAAAATGTAGACACAGAGTAATTCTTCATGATTCAAAATAAAAAGGAAATTCTTGACTTTATTCAAGAAAATAAAGAAAACATTTTATTTGTTGGAATTGGAAATAGATTAAGAGGAGATGATGGAATAGGAAGTTTCCTTGCCAGTGAAGGGAAAAAATATATAAGTGATAAATTTATTGATGCAGGAATCTCCTTTGAGAATTATATTTTTAAAATACTTGAAAGAAATGAAAAAATAGTGATTATTATTGATGCTTTAAAGATTCAATCTCGTTTTGCTTTAATTACTGTTGATGAATTGATTGAACAGGGAATATCAACACACTCCATTTCACTTAAAAGATTTAAAGAGATGTTTGAGAATTTTGGAAAAAAGATTTATATTCTTGGTATAAATGTAAGTAAATTAAATTTTGAAGATAAAATTTCTGATGAAGTTTTTAATAGAGGAATGGAGATTTTAAAAGAGATAATACAATGCATGAGTTAGGAATTGCAAAGGATCTTTTTGAAGAGATAAAAAGGATGACTTCCAATAAGAAACCAAAGGAGGTTTTAATTGTAGTTGGAAAAGGAACAGGAATAGAAAAGGATTTTCTTGAACACTCATTAAAGGATCATATATTTAAAGAGATTGGCTGGGAGGATGTTAAGGTGGTATTTGAGGAAGAGGAGGTTAGTTTAATTTGTTCTTCTTGTAAAAAGGAAATAAAAGAATTAAATGGTTTTTCATGTCCATTCTGTGGAGGAAGTGAAATTGATATTTTAAAAGGAACGAGAACCTATGTTAAAAAGGTTAGAGTTTAATGTATCTTATAAAAATAAAAGGGATTGTTCAGGGAGTAGGTTTTAGACCCTTCATATATAGAATTTCTAAAGATTTATCAATTGATGGGTGGGTGAGGAATACAAAAGAGGGAGTGGAAGTTTTAATTAGTGGTAAAAAGAAAAAGTTTTTTGATTTACTTTTTAAGAGAAAACCAAAAGCATCATCTATTGAAGAGATAAAAGTTAAGAAAGTGGATTTAAACTTAAAGAAGGGATTTTATATAAGAAAAAGTAAAGAAAAAGGTGAAAAAAATTTATTAATAACACCAGATATAGGAATTTGTGAAAATTGTAGAAGAGAATTTGAGGATAGGAGTGATAGAAGATTTAAATATCCATTTATAAACTGCACTGATTGTGGACCAAGATACTCAATAATTTATGACCTTCCTTATGATAGAAAAAATACTTCTATGAAAGAGTTTAAGATGTGTGTTTTATGTAAGAATGAATATGAGGATATTCTTTCAAGAAGGTTTCATGCACAACCCACATGCTGTTTTGATTGTGGCCCAGAGATATGGGTTGAGAAAAAGAATGGAAAAGTAATAAAAGGAATTAAAGCAATTGATGAAGTGGTAAAATGTATAAAGGAAGGAAAGATTGTAGCATTAAAAGGTTTAGGAGGGTTTCATATTTTATGTGACCCATTTAATGAAAAAGTTGTTTTCAAATTAAGAAAAAGGAAAAAAAGGCCCTATAAACCATTTGCCCTTATGATGAAAAATTCGGATACTGTGAGGAAATACTGTTATTTATCAAGTAAGGAAGAGGAAATTCTTAAGTCATGGAGAAATCCAATACTTCTTTTAAGGAAAAAGAATAAAAGAATACCTGAGATTGTTGCTCCGTTCAACAATTATCTTGGAGTTATGCTTCCATATACACCAATACATTTGCTTATAATGAAAAAGTTAGATGCTATCATCTGCACAAGTGGAAATAGAAGTGGAGAAGTGATTGAATATGAAAATGAAAATGCAAAAATAAATTTATGGGATATTGCCGACATATTTTTATTTCACAACAGGAAAATAGTGAATCCTGTTGATGATTCTGTTATTCAGTATGTTGATGGAGCAGGGGAGGTTATTTTCAGACGATCAAGAGGATATGTTCCACTTCCGGTAAAATTGAATAGAAAAAAATCAGGTGTTCTTTCTCTTGGAGGTGAAGAGAATTCAACATTTTCAATTTTAAAAAATGGTTGTATTTTTACTTCCCCTTATATTGGAGATTTAAATAATGAAGAGTGTTTTTTTCATTATAAGAAAAGTTTAAAGAAATTTTTTCATCTTTTTGATTTTAAAGTAAAAAAGATTATGTATGACAAACATCCTGATTATAGAACAAGGGAAATTTTAAAGGATTATAATTTGGGTGAAAAAGAAGTTCAACATCATTTTGCCCATTTTAGAAGTGTTCTTTATTCAAGGAAAGTTTATAATGAAAAGTGTCTTGGAATAATATGGGATGGAACAGGATATGGAGATGATGGAATGATATGGGGAAGTGAGTTTATATATGGAGATGTAAAAAGTTATAAGAGGCTGACTCACATTGATTACATTCCTTTAATTGGTGGAGATAAAGCAATAGAGGATGTTGAAAGGATTGGTTTTTCTCTTTTAAAGGAAATAGGATTTGAAAAAATTTTTAAAGGAAAAAAATTTGAAATTTTTTCTAAGATGATTGAGAGGAATATAAATGTTACTTACTCCTGTGGAATGGGAAGGTTGTTTGATGGAGTTTCAGCAATTCTTGGAATAATAAAGAAAAAAACATTTGACGGAGAGCCAGCAATCCGTTTACAGATGGTTGCAGAGAAAGGAAGATTGAAAGGTAAAAAGTATAAATTTTCGTTTTTCCGGAAAAGCGGAAAATTGGTTATTGACTGGAGGCCGGTTATAAAGGAGATTTATAAGGATTTAAAGAGATATAGAAAAGAGGATATTGCTTATAAATTTCATCTTTCACTTATTGATATGATTCTGGATGTTTTAAATTTGATAAAGAAAGAGTATAAATTTAAAAAGATTGTTTTAAGTGGTGGATGCTGGCAGAATGCACTTCTTTTAAAACTCATTTTTAAGAGAATAAAAGATTTTGAAATATTAATTCCAGATGGAATACCTTTTAATGATCAGTCAATATCAATCGGTCAGATTGAATAGTTATTGACTTAATGAAAATTTTTTGATTTATTATATTCCTAATTGCGCCCATAGCTCAACAGGTAGAGCAGGGGCCTCTTAAGCCCAAGGTTGGAGGTTCGATTCCTCCTGGGCGCAAAACTTATTTTTTAGGGCGAGTGGCGGAATTGGTAGACGCGCACGGCTTAGGACCGTGTGGGGAGACCCGTAGAGGTTCAAGTCCTCTCTCGCCCAAAAGAAGGAAGAATGGAAGTAAAGGTTATTAAAAAAGAGGATGTAAAAAAAGAGGTTCTTTTTAAAATAGAAGGAAAGGAATTTAAAGATGAGTTTGAGCAGGTTCTTTCAAGATTTAAGAATTCTGTTCTTATAAAAGGTTTTAGAAGGGGTAAAGCACCACTTGAAATTGTGAGAGAAAGATTTTTTGATGATATACTTGAAGAAACAAAGAAAAGTGTTATAAAGAAAAGTATCTCAGAATATGTAAAAAATGATGGGTCATATATAGTTGGACTTCCTATTGTTGAAGATGTAAGTTTTAAGGGAATGGATTATGGGATTGAGTTCACAGTTTTATTTGAGATGATACCAGAGATTGAGGTTAAGGGATATAAGAAACTAAAACTTATCAAAAAAAAGATAGATGTAAAAGATGAAGAGATTGAAGAGACAATTAAAAAGATAAAGGAAAAGGTTAAAGAGGAGGAGATGGATAAATTTTATAAAAATCTTGGAGTAAAGGATGAAAATGAATTAAGGGAAAGAATAAGGGAGAGGATTTTAAGAGACAAAAAGGCGCTTTCAGATCAGGAACTTGAAGATGAGATTTATAATAAACTTCTTGAGAAGAATAAATTTAATGTTCCAGAGTATCTTATTCTTGAAAGAATAGAATCAATAAAAAGAAGATTTGGTAAAAAGGAGTATACTAAGGAAGAGGAAGATAAAATAAGGGAACTTGCTATAAAGGAGATAAAAATTGGTATAATTTTAGATAAAATAAGAGAGGTAGAAAAGATAGATTTAAGTAATGAGGAGTTAAATGAGAAGGTAAAGGCAATGTTTGGAATTGAAGCAGATAAATTGAATCCTGTTTATAAAGATTCAATAAGGGATAGTCTTTTAAAACAGAAGATTCTTGACTTTATAAAGAAGGAAAGTAAAATAAAGGAGGTATAATGGAGGAGAAGAATTATCTTGTTCCGATAGTTGTTGAGCAGACACCAAGAGGAGAAAGGGCATATGATATCTATTCAAGATTATTAAAGGACAGAATAATTTTTATAGGTCTTCCAATTACAACAGAAGTTGCAAATCTTGTTGTTGCACAGATGCTTTTTTTAGAGGCGGAAAATCCTGATAAGGATATATATGTTTACATAAATTCTCCAGGAGGAGAGGTTGTTGCGTCCCTTGCAATATATGATACAATGCAGTTCATAAAATGTGATGTAAATACTTATTGTGTTGGACAGGCAGCAAGTGCTGCTGCAGTTCTTCTTTCTGCTGGAACAAAAGGAAAAAGGTTTGCTTTACCAAATTCAAGAATAATGATTCATCAGCCATGGGGAGGTGTTCAGGGACAGGCAACAGACATAAAGATTCAGGCAGATGAGATTTTAAGATTGAAGAAAAGATTAAATGAGATTCTTGCTCATCATACAGGACAGCCAATAAAAAAGATTGAGCAGGATACAGAGAGGGATTACTTTATGAGTGCTGATGAGGCAAAGGAGTATGGTCTTGTTGATAGGGTTATAAAGTCAAGATGAGTTTAATTCCTAACGACAATTATAGATGTGTTTTTTGTGGAAAGACAAGGAGTGATTCTGTTCGTCTTATTGGAGGAAGAGGTGTTTATATATGCAGTGAGTGTATAAAACTTTCTTATAATCTTTTAAACAAGATTCTTGAAGAGGAAAGGAGAAGAAAAGGACCAAAAAAACTTCCAACACCAGTTGAAATAAAAGAAAAATTAGATGAGTTTGTTATAGGTCAGGAAAGAGCAAAAAAGATTTTATCCGTTGCAGTTTACAATCACTATAAAAGAATTGAGAATATTGAAGAAGGAAATAGTGATGTTATTCTTGAAAAAAGTAATATAATTCTTATAGGACCTACTGGAGTTGGTAAGACACTTCTTGCAGAGACACTTGCTAAAATACTTGATGTTCCATTTGCAATTGCTGATGCAACACCTTTAACAGAGGCAGGATATGTTGGAGAGGATGTTGAGAATATCCTTTTAAGATTAATTCAGAATGCAAATTACAATATCAAAAAAGCAGAAAGGGGAATAATTTATATTGATGAGATTGACAAGATTTCAAGGAAAACAGATTCTCCTTCAATAACAAGAGATGTATCCGGAGAAGGAGTTCAGCAGGCACTTCTTAAAATAGTTGAAGGGACAAAAGCAAATGTCCCTCCCCAAGGTGGTAGAAAACATCCACAGCAGCAGTTTATTGAGATAAATACAAGAAATATCCTTTTTATATGTGGAGGAGCATTTGTTGGACTTGAAAAGATTATTGAGGAGAGAAAAAGAAAGCAAGGTATTGGGTTTCATGCAAAGGTTATGAGTAAGGAAGAGAAACAGAATCTTTTAGAAGATGTGAAACCAGAGGACCTGATAAAGTATGGACTTATTCCTGAGTTTGTAGGAAGATTTCCAATAATAGGAGTTTTGCATGAACTTACAGAGGAACACCTTATGAAAATTCTTGTTGAACCAAAAAATGCGATACTGAAACAGTATCAGAAAATGTTTGATTTTGAAGGGGTTAAACTTACAGTAACAGATCAGGCATTGAGAGCAATATCTAAGAGAGCTATCTCACTTGGAAGTGGAGCAAGGTCATTGAGGGCAATATTTGAAGAGTTTATGCTTGATATAATGTATGAATTACCTGAGAAGAGAAATATTGAAGAATGTATAATTGATGAGCAGGTTATAACAAAGAAGAAACCACCAATTTTTATTGAGAGAAAAATTGCCTGATGTTTAGGAATATATATCCACTAATTCCTGTAAGAGATATGGTGGTTTTTCCATATCAGAAGGTTCCCCTTTATGTCGGAAGGATAAAATCAGTTCAGGCACTTGAAGATGCAGTTTCAAAGGATAGTCTTGTTGTTTTTTCTGTTCAAGTTAAACCAGAAATTGAAGATCCAAGAGAAAATGATATCCATAGAATAGGAACACTTTCAAAGATTCTGCAGTATATTCCGTCTCAGGAAGGATACAGAATTCTTGTTGAGGGTTTGAGAAAGGTTGAGATTGTGAGGTATCTGAAGAATCCTTCCTTTTTTGAAGCTGAGATTCAATTTTTTAATGAGGAGTATTCTGGAATTGATAATGAAGTAAGAGCATTAATGAGGAATATTACAGCAAATTTTGAGAAGTATTTAAAACTTTCCAGAAAAGCCCTTTTTGATATATCAGGGATGCTTATAAATGAGGAGAATCCTTATAAGGTTTGCTATATTATCGCTGGAAACATGAATATAAAACCTGAGATAAAGCAGAAGATTCTTGAGATAAATGACATAAAGAGAAAACTTTATGAACTTGATAAGATTCTTCATCAGGAAATAGAGCTTCTTGATATTGAGAGGAGGATTGAGGAAAGGGTGAGGAAACAGATTGAAAAAACCCAGAAAGAGTACTATCTTTCTGAGCAGATGAAAGCAATTCAGAAGGAATTGAATAAAGGTGATGATTTTATATCAGAGGTTCAGGAACTTGAGGAAAAGATAAAGAAGTGTGGAATGCCAGAGGAAGCAAGAAAGCAGGCAATGAGAGAATTGTCAAGGCTTAAAAAGATGATGCCATTCTCTCCTGAAGCAACAGTTGTAAGAACATATATTGACTGGCTTATCTCCCTTCCGTGGAATATAAAGACAAAGGACAATCTTGATATAAAAAGAGCAGAAAAAATTTTAGAAGAGGACCATTATGGACTTAAAAAGGCGAAGGAAAGGGTTCTTGAATATCTTGCTGTTTGTAAGTTAAATAACAAACTCAAAGGTCCAATTTTGTGTTTTGTTGGACCTCCTGGAACAGGAAAGACATCATTTGCAAGGTCAATAGCAAGAGCACTTGGAAGGAAATTTGTAAGGATTTCTCTTGGAGGTATAAGGGATGAGGCAGAGATAAGGGGGCACAGAAGGACATATGTTGGAGCACTTCCTGGAAGGATTATTCAGTCAATAAGAAGAGCAGGAACAAAAAATCCGGTTTTTTTGATGGATGAGATAGATAAGATGGGAGTTGATTTTAGAGGAGACCCGGCAAGTGCGCTTCTTGAGGTTCTTGATCCAGAGCAGAATCACAGTTTTTCAGATCATTATCTTGAGGTTCCATTTGATCTTTCAGATGTTATGTTTATAACAACAGCAAATGTTACATATTCAATACCACCTGCTTTAAGAGATAGGATGGAGATAATTGAGTTTTCAGGTTATACAATTGAGGATAAGATTCATATTGCAAAAAGATTTCTTATTCCAAGACAGAAAAAGGAGAATGGTCTTGGAGGGAAGAAGGTTGAGTTTACTGATGAGGCAATTGAAGAGATTATAAAGGGATATACACTTGAGGCAGGAGTAAGAAATTTAGAGAGGGAGATAGCAAGTATACTGAGAAAGGTTGCAAAGGAGTGTGCTTTAAAAAAGATAAAGGAAAAAAGGATAACTGCGAAATCAATAAGAAAGTATCTTGGTCCTCCAAAGTTTCATGAAGAAAAGAAGGTAAATGAGGTTGGAGTTGCAACAGGTCTTGCATGGACATCACATGGTGGAGAGACAATAAGTGTTGAGGTTACAGTTATGAAGGGAAAAGGAAATCTGACTCTAACAGGACAGCTTGGAGATGTTATGAAAGAGAGTGCAAATGCTGCACTTTCTTATGTTAGGAGTAATGCGAAGAAGTTTGGAATAAATCCCGATTTCTTTAAAGACAAGGATATTCATATTCATGTCCCTCAGGGTGCAATACCAAAGGATGGACCTTCGGCTGGTATTACAATGACTGTTGCTCTTATTTCAGCAATTTTAGGAGTTCCTGTTAAGAAAAAGGTTGCAATGACAGGAGAGATAACTTTAAGAGGAAAAATTCTTCCTGTTGGAGGAATAAGAGAGAAGATTCTTGCTGCTTATAGAGGAGGGATAGAGGTTGTTCTTATTCCAAAAGAAAACTTTGAGAGCTTAGAAGATATTCCAGAGAAGGTTAAAAAGAAAGTAAAAATAATTCCAATTTCAAAGATTGATGATGCTGTAAAAAAAGCAGTCCTTTTTAAAAGGAGGAAGAATGAAAAATCCATTGAAAAAATTAAGACTTCTTACTCCAGGACCCACGCCAGTATCAACTGATGTTCTTTTATCTCTTGCAAAGGAGGTAATACATCACAGAGGAGATGAGTTTAAGGAAATTTTAGTTGAATGTACGGAACTACTGAAGTATATTTTTAAGACAGAAAATGATGTTTTTATTTTAACTTCATCTGGGACAGGTGCGATGGAGGCAGCAGTTGTGAATATTTTAAATAAAGGAGATAGGGCAATTGTTTTAAATACCGGAGCATTTGGAAGAAGATGGAAGAATATTTTAAACTCTTATGGAATAGAGGTTAAGGAGATAGAGTATGAATGGGGAGATTATGTAAAACTTGAGGATCTTGAAAATATATTGAAAGAGGACTCAAATTATCAGGCGATATTCTGTCAGCATACAGAAACATCAACTGGAGTTATAAATGATATAAAGGGAATAAAAGAGGTTGCGAAAAAATATGGAGATATTCCAGTTGTGGTTGATGCTGTAAGTTCACTTCTTGGAGAGGAACTTTTCATGGATGAGTGGGAACTTGATGTTGTTGTAAGTGGTTCCCAAAAAGGAATGATGATTCCGCCGGGACTTTCATTTATTGCATTAAACAAGAAAATGTTGGAAAAAGTGGAGAAATCAAATCTTCCAAAATTTTATTTCAGTTTAATACATGCAAAGAATTATTTTGAAAGGGGGCAAACTCCATGGACTCCAGCAGTTAATACAATTTTTGCTTTAAAAGAAGCATTAAAAATAATAAAGGAGTATGGAATTGAAAATCTCTGGAATAGATACAAAAAACTTGCTCAAGCAACAAGGGAAGGAGTTAAGGCAATTGGACTTGAACTCTTTGCTAAAAGACCGTGTAATGTTGTAACAAGTATTAAAGTTCCAGAAGGAGTTGATGGAACAAGGATTGTGAAGGATATGCAAAATGAATTTGGTGTAAGAATTGCTGGAGGGCAAAGGGAGTATAAGGGAAAGATTGTGAGGTTTGCACATATGGGATATATGGATGAGATGGATGTTGTAATGGGAATAGCAGGACTTGAACTTACTCTTTCAAAACTTGGATACAAGTTTGAAATTGGAAATGGAGTGAGAAAAGTTCTGGAGGTATTTAATGGTTAATGTTCTTGTTCTTGATAATATAAAAGAGGAACAAGTTTTGGATATTTTAAAAGAAGATTTTAATCTTGATTTTAGAGGAAAATTGAAGGAGGATGATCTTATAAGTATTGTTGAAAATTACGATGCAATCCTTTTAAGGAGTGGGACAAAGATAACAAAGAATGTTTTGGAGAAAGCAAAAAACTTAAAGGTTATTGGAAGAGCAGGTGTTGGAGTTGATAATATTGATGTTGAAGAGGCAACAAGAAAAGGGATAATAGTCATGAATGTTCCCTCAGGAAATACGATATCTGCCTGCGAACATACTTTTGCTCTAATTTTATCACTTTTAAGAAAAATTCCACAGGCAGATAGGTCAATGAGAGAGGGAAGATGGGATAGAAAAAGTTTTACAGGACAGGAACTTTATGGAAAAACAATTGGAATAATTGGTCTTGGAAGGATTGGAAGGGAGGTTGCAAAAAGGGCAATAAGTTTTGGAATGAGAGTTATTGGATATGATCCTTTTGTATCAAAGGAGTATTTTGAGAAAATGGGAGTTGAGATTGTTAGTTTAGATGAACTTCTTAAAAATTCAGATATTGTTACACTCCATGTGGCTTTAACTGATGATACAAGATATTTGATAAACAGAGAAACACTTTCCATTATGAAAAAGGATGCTTTTATTGTAAATGTAAGTAGAGGAGCCGTTATAAATGAGAAGGACCTTTTTGAGTTTTTAAAGGAAGGAAGAATAAAGGGTGCTGCACTTGATGTTTATGAAAAAGAGCCACCAGAGGAACTTCCATTTAAAGAACTTGAAAATGTTATTCTTACTCCACATCTTGGCGCATCAACAGTTGAGGCACAGGAGAGAGTAAGTTTTGAAATTGCGAAGCAGATTAGGGATTATTTTTTAACTAACAAAATAACAAATGCTGTTAATTTTCCTGTTAAGGAGATTTCTTCAGAAATCGGACAGTTTATGTTACTCAGTGAAAAGATCGGAAAGGCGTTTATTCAGTTAGAAGGAGACCTCAATAATGTAGAACTTATTTATTCAAGGGGTCTTTTAGAGGAGAATAGAGGTATTCTTACAAGTTGTTTTTTTAAAGGAGCATTGTCTCAGGTTCTTGATGTTAAGGTAAGTGTTGTTAATTCAATGCTTTTTGCAAGGGAAAGAAATATAAACTGGAGGGAAAGTATAGTGGAGAATGAGGATTATAGAAATTTATTAACAGTTAAAGGAGATAAAGTTTCAATTTCAGGGACAACATTTCACAATGAGATGAGGTTTGTTGAGATAAATGGATATCCTGTAAGTATAGTTCCTGACGGAGTAATTATTCTTTTTTCAAATAAGGACACGCCAGGTGTAATAGGAAAGGTTGGAACAATTCTTGGAAAAAGAAGTATAAATATTGCGAGGATGGAGGTTGGAAGAAGGGAAAAAGGAGGAGATGCAATTACCTGTGTTAAGGTTGATTCATCTCCTGATGAAGAAACACTTACTGAGATTTCAAAACTTCCATTTGTTGGGTGGATAAAGAAAGTTGAATTATGACGGTAATTCAGGTAAAAAATCTTACAAAGATTTATAAGAGAAATCATTTATTTAAGACGTACTATTTTACTGGAATAAAGGATGTAAGTTTTGAGGTGAAAAAAGGGGAGATATTTGTTCTTCTTGGTTTAAATGGGAGTGGAAAGACGACAACAGTAAAGCTTCTTCTTAATCTAATATTTCCTACTTCAGGTGAATTTAAAGTTTTGGGTAAAGTTGGTTTTCTTCCTGAGATTCCATATTTTTTTCCGTATCTTACAGCAGAAGAGATGCTTGATTATTTATTAAGAATTTCAAAAGTTGAAAAAAATAGGAGAAAAGAAAGGATTGATTATATCCTTTCCTTAGTTGGATTAGAAGAAGCAAGAAAAAAATTGCTTAAAGAGTTTTCAAAAGGGATGCTTAAAAGAATTTGTCTCGGCTCAAGTTTGATTGATGATCCAGAAATTCTTATTCTTGATGAGCCGTATTCAGGACTTGATCCTGTTGGAATAAGAGAAATGAGAAACTTGATTCTATCACTTAATGAGAATGGGAAAACAATATTTATGACATCACATATAATAGGAGAGGTTGAGAAGATTGCAAAAAGATGTGGTGTTCTTCATAAAGGAGAGTTTAAGGGATATATTGATAAAATTGAAACAGGAAAACTTGAAGACGAGTTTCTTGGAATGATAAATGAGTAAGATTTTAGAGGTTTGTCTTTTCAGTTTTAAGGAGAACAGAAGAAACAGGAATTTCTATGTTCTTTTACTTTTTGCTGGAATAATAATAATTTCTGGATTTCTTTTTTCAAGATTTGCAGAGGAGATTGAGGAAAGGATGATAAGGGATGTAGGGCTTGCAGGTATTGAGATTTTTTCCATTTTAAGTGCAATATTTCTTTCAGCAAAACTTCTTCTAATAGAGGTTGAAAATAAACTTCTTTATCCAATTCTTACAAAACCAGTAAAAAGATGGGAATATCTTACAGGTAGATTTCTTGGAACAGTTTCTGTTATTGGTTTTGGAGTAATTGTTATGGGTATATTTCTTACAGGGTTGTTGATTTTGAAAGGATGTTTTGACTCGCTTGATAAAACTTATTTTCTTTCATATATTTACTTACTTTTCAAAATTATAATTATAATTTCTCTTTCAATATTTTTTTCACTGCTTTCAACATCAAGTCT
>QMOP01000008.1 GCA_003650255.1 Caldisericota bacterium | reverse complement strand
TATCTAACCTTATCCTTTTTTATACAGGCATTAAGAAGTGTTATCAAAAATGAACCAAAAAGAGGAAAGACAACAAATAACGGCAATATTCTCATCCTTTAAGTTCCTTTATCTTACTTATGTCAAATGTCCCAAATTTTTCATAAATTCTTATAGCAATTGCAACAAATAGTGCTGTTATTGCAAGACCAATTACAATTGAAGTAAGAACAAGTGCCTGTGGAAGAGGATCAACTGCTTTTGAAACAAACTCCTGAAGATTCTCGTTCTGAGAAATTATTGGAGCAATACCACCTTTTCTATATCCAATAAGAATAAGAAAAAGATTTATTGCATAGTCAAGAATCATAAAACCAAGAATAATCTTTACAAGATTTCTTTTGCAAACAACACCATAAACTCCAATTGCAAACAAAATAAATGTAAGTATCCAGATCATTTTCTTTTAACTATCTTATAATCTCCTTTAAAAACTACAACTCTTGTTATTGAAAGTATAAAAAACACAAAGAATATTCCTGCCATAACCTTAATTGCTATACCAATATTGTAAATGATGATATTTCCGGAACTTAAAAATTTAAAATAAATACTTCCAAATTTTTGATGGATAATATTCAAAAAGTAATCCTTTCCAAAAATAACAGGCAAAAAACTCATTATGAGAAAAATCAATGCTCCAAGTGACTCAAGGAATGTCACTTTTTTATGCTTCAAAAATTTCTCAATCTCTTCCTTTCCGAAAGAAAGTGTTATTAAAATAAAACAACCAGCCATTATAACTCCACCAGCAAACCCTCCACCAGGAGTTAAATGTCCAAAAAGAAGTATATATAAACCGAAAAGGAAAATAAGACCTGAGATGTATCTTGTAACAGTTTTTACAATAACTGTCATTCCCTTCTCATTCATTTTTCGCTCTTCTTCTTAAAAGAGTAACAGCACCAAGTATACTTGTAAATAATACTGTTGCCTCACCAAGTGTATCATAGCCCCTGAAATCAAGTATAACACTTGTAACAATATTTGCTGCACCTGTCTTTTTGAACCCTTCTTTAAGATAAAACTCCCTCACCTTACTTGAAATCTCTCCAAATTCTGGCATATATTTCAGGACTGATATAAAAATTATTGAAAACAAAAGTAGAAATATTATATTCACAGCAAAAGGGAAAAACTCCCTTGTATCCTCATAAAAACAAACATCCCTTGAAATTGTTGCTCTTATAAGAATAACAAGCGTAAGAATTTCAATTACAATCTGAACAATTGCAATATCAGGTGCTTTAAGGAAAAGAAACAGTGCAGAAAGGATAAACCCAACAACTCCGATTGAAATTATTGAAGAAAAAAGGTCCCTTGACTCAAGAGCAATAAGAGCTCCAAGAATCATGAAAATCAAAAATAAAGATGTAATTACCTCAATCATTTTACAAAAACAAGAAAAAGTATTAAAACTCCTATAAAAATCCAGGAAAGATAATTTGTAAGAAATCCCGTATGAAGTGAACTTAAAAGTTCTGAAAAATACAATATAATACCTTTACAAATTTCATAAATATCAAAAATCATCTTTTTCTGCAATTTATAAATATACCTGAATGGTCTTAAATTTTCAATACTTGTATAAAATTCTATTCCTGATATATACATTTTCTTATTTATCAACTCTCCTCCAATAAAACTGCTTGAAGTCCTAAAATTTATCCCAAAAATAAGTAAAATTACTCCCCCAAGTATTATTCCAAGGATTATAAGAATTAGAGATGCTCCGGGAATCCATTTTCCAATAATCTTCAATTCTTGAAATATTGATTTTAGAATCAAGTGTGGAAATATTCCAAGAAATATACATGAAGAAGCGAGAATAATCTGTGGAATTATCAATAAAACATTTTCCTTTGCTTTTATCTCTTCACTTTTTACCCCAAAAAATATTGCATGAATAAGTTTTACAAAAGATGCAAGCGTCAAAGCAGAACCAAACAAAGCAGAAATTAAACAGAAAACAGTAAACAGTGAATAGTTATCAGATAAGGATTTTATTACTCCTTGATAAACAAGCCACTTTGAATAAAAACCATTAAGTGGTGGAATTCCAGAAATAGCAAGTGCTGAAACAAACATTGAAATAAATGTAAATGGTAAAACCTTTGAGAGTCCACCAAGTTCTTCAAGTTTATCTGTTCCTTTTACTTTTTCAACCTGTCCTACACCAAGAAATAAAGATGTTTTATAGATTGTATTGTTTATCATGTGAAAAATTCCACCAGCAATACCTACAGGATTTCCGGTTCCAATACCAAGAACCATATATCCAACCTGACTTACAGCATGGTATGAAAGAAGTTTTCTTGCTCCATGTTGTGCTAAAGCCATAAAAACAGCACTTATTATTGTAAAGGCACCAAGAATCATAACAATAATTTTTATAACATCTGGGATATTGAAAATATAAAATGTTCTTGCAAGTAAATATATTCCAAGAAGTTTATCAAGAGAAGCAGGAAGAAATGCAGTAACTGAGATAGGAGATTTATCTGCAAATGGAGGAATCCAGGTATGAAAAGGAAATGCGCCTGCTTTTGAAAAGGAGGCAATTAAAAAACATATAAACGGAAGGAGGGAAAAATTAGTAGAAGAGATATTAAAAGAATTGTTTAACTTATATAACAATGCAATTCCTAAAAGAAGGAATGTATCTGATCCACCGAGAATTATCATTGTCTTTTTTCCTGCTATCTCTGCATTTTTACTGAATTGTGAAAGAGTATAAACTGTAATTGCTGTTATCCCCCAGAAAATAATGAAAAGGATAAAATTTTTACTTAAAACAACTCCATAAGAGGAAAAAACAGTTAAGAAGAAGTAAAAGAAATACTTATTTAATCTTTCCTTTATATATCCTACTGAATATATTGAAAGTAAAAATGAAAAGAATCCGATAAAGAAAAATATTAGTTTTGAAAGATTGTCAAATAAAATATATGGAGTTAAGAGTTGAGATCCTGCCTTGCCGGCAGGCAGGTTGAGCGTTGAGAGAGTAAAAATAAAATTGATAAGAGCAACAATTGGAGCAAAGATTTTGATAAATTTTCTGTAATCAGGAAGAATAAAGAAAAGAATTGATATAGCAAGGTTAAACTTCAAAATAAATAAAACATCCATTCTATTCCCTCAAACGCTTTCTTATTTTCTTTGTTTTCTCCTGAGAAAGTTTTATCAAATCATCCCATCTATATTTAACCTTATTAAATTCAACTGCCTGAATTCTTTCAGTACAACAATAACAGGGATCAACTGCGGCAAGAGTAATTGCAGCATCTGAAACAGTTCCACCAACAGCACTGACCTCATTTGATAAAACGTTCATATATGAAGGTGCTCTTATTTTATGTCTTGTAGGAGTATTACCTCCATCACTTCTTACATAATGAAATACCTCTCCCCTTGGTGCCTCATACCTTCCAATTCCTTCTCCAGGAGGAATCTCTCTTACCTCTTCGCATATATCTCCTTCCTTTAAATCCTTCAACCTATCAAGACACTGATTTATTATTTTTACTGATTCATACATTTCCAAAACTCTTACAACAATCTTATCATAAACATCACCATTATTTAGAACAGGGACATCAAACTCAATAAGAGGATAAGCACTGTTTTTAATATCTATTTTCCTTATATCCGTTGAAATTCCACTTGGTCTTGCTGTTGGACCAACAACACAGTAATTTATTGCTTCCTCTTTTGTTAAAACCCCAACATTCTTTGTTCTTGCATGAATAACAGGATCATCTTCAACTGCTTTTTTAAACAAATTAAGTGCTGAAATTATTGAATTCAATTTACTCTTTATCCCATCCACCTCTGAGTTCAATATATCCCTTCTTACTCCACCAATTTTCATCATAGCATAATGATTTCTATTCCCTGAAATCTGCTCACAAATATCCAGAATAACCTCTCTCGTCTTCCATGCCCACATCCAGACAGTATTGTAGCCAAGAAAATGCCCAGCAAGTCCAAGCCATAATAGATGTGAATGTATTCTTTCAAGTTCTCCTATTATACTTCTTATATACTTTGCTCTTTCTGGAATCTCCAAATTGAGTAAATCCTCAACTGCAAGAACATATGCAAAAGGATGGGATGTTGAACATATACCGCATATTCTTTCAACAAGAAAAGTAACCTGATCCCAGTGTTTTCCTTCTGAAAGTTTCTCTATTCCCCTGTGATTGTAGCCGATATTTATATTTATCCCAATAACCTTCTCTCCAAAAACCTCAAGTTCAAAAAACTCTGGTTCCTCCTGTAAAGGATGATATGGTCCTATTGGAATTACTGTTCTTCCCTCTTTAACCCCTTCTGAAATACTGCATGTAAGAGAATCCGGTAATTCCTCCCTTCTTCCATACTCATAATCCTTCCTCAAAGGATACACACCTTCAGGCCAACTCTCATCAAGAAGAAGCCTTCTTAAATCACTATTTCCCTCAAAACCTATTCCAAATAATTCATGAATTTCTCTCTCAATCCATTTTGCTCCTTTTATAATATCTGTAATTGTTGGAAGAGATGGCTTTTCTCTATCAGTAAAAACTCTTAAATTGTATAAAATTCCTGTTCTATCATCAGAAAAATGGTATATAACCTCAAAATTTTTAATATTATCAACACCTGTTGCGGTACAGAATCTAAATCCAAAATCCCTAAAAAGAATTTTTACTACTTCCTTTAAATCCTCTTTTTTAATCTGTATATAAAACCTTCTCTTACTTTTCTCCTCCCACTTCACAATTCTCTCTCTTAATCTCTCTTTAATCTTCTCTTTCATTTTTAGCCTTTCTCCTTGTCACTTTAGCCCTTATTATATCTCTCCTCTCAACTTCTTAACAACCTTTACAATTCCATCAATTATTGCTTCTGGTCTTGGAGGACATCCTGGAATATAAGCCGAAACAGGAATTACTTCATCAACAGGAACTGCTCTATTATATGAATTCTTAAATATTCCCTGACTTGAAGCACAACTTCCAAAACAAACAACTGCAATCGGTTTTGGTGCCATCTCATAAATCTCCTTTAATCTAACAACACCCTTTCTTGTAAGCATTCCTGTTATAAGGAGACAGTCAGCATGTTTTATTGAACCAACAAGTTTTATTCCAAATCTTTCAACATCAAATCTTGGCGTAAGAATATCAAGTATCTCTATATCACAATTATTACATGGACCTGATGCAAAGTGGAATACCCATATTGACTTCGTCAAAATCTTTAACTTATTCATAATCCCTTAACTGCTAAAATTATTCCAATTATACCTAAAGGAAAAAGATAAAACCAGAAAAATCTTATTGCCTGAGTAATTTTAAGCCTCGGATTTGTATTCTCAAAAACAATTATAAAGATAAGGAGAAGTAAATACTTAAAAATATTCAACCCTCCGAGAAAAAGAACAGAAATAAATGCTGGAAGAGAAAAAAGAAGGATATAATGTGTAACTTTAAAGAAACCAAGAAGTGCTCCTGAATATTCAATATATGGACCTGCTATCAATTCTTGCTCTGCTTCAGAAATGTCAAATGGAACCTTTCCAAGTTTTGCCTGCATTACTATTAATGAAAGAATAAAAGCAATAAAACCTGATAAAGAAAATACAATTGGTTTTGAATTCTCCTGAAAAGTAAGAATATCTCTAAGGGTTATCTTTCCTCCTGTTTTTATAATAACAATAGAAAGGGAGGTCCAGAATACAAGTTCATATGAAAGAATAAGTTTCATCTCTCTTGAAGATCCAAGAGAAGAGAGAGGATTTTTACTTACTGCTCCTGCAAAAATAACACATAAAGATGGAATTGTAAATAAATAAACAATTACAATCAAATCTGCTGTAAAACCCTGAAATGACTTAATAAAAATATTTGTTATAAGTACACTTGTCAAAACTGCTGATGAAAATGCAATTACTGGAACAAGTATAAAAAATGGAATATTTACTCCTTCTGGAATAACTGTCTCCTTTACAAAAAATAGTTTCAAAAGGTCATAAAATGGCTGTAAAAATGGTGGCCCAACTCTCCACTGAATCCTTGCGGTAATTTTTCTCTCTAAGAAACTTGCTATACCTCCAACAAGAAGAACAAAAATAAAACCAGGATAAATTAAGAAATTAAAAATAAGTTTTCCAATACTCATTTAATTCCTAATTGTTTCTTAAAGTGAACCGCCTTTACAAATACTCCTTCTCTAATTTTATATATACCCTCACTGGTATCTTCCTCAAATTCACCTTCAACAATTGCTCCTAGAGGACAGGTTTTTATACATAGCTTCTCTCTATCCTTACACTCATCACAGGGAGATGTAAAAAATGAAACAGTTTCAATTGTATTTACTCCAAAAGGACAGGCAATAAGGCATGTTTTACAGGAAGTACAAAGTATTGTTGCTCTCTTTATATCTCCATTTTTATCTTTTTCTAAAGCATTCCTTGGACATGCAATTACACAAGGGGCATCATCACAATGTCTGCATATAATCTTTCTTATTCCCTCCTCAATCAAAGTATAAAATCCTGTCTTATAATGGTGAAAAGGATAATTGCACTCAACCTTACACTCCTTACAAGAATAGCACTTCTCTAAATCAATCAATATCATAACAACTCTAAACGCTAAAGTCTAAACTCTAAAACTTTTAACCCTATCACTTTATCCTTTCTATTTTAGCCTTTAGCCCTGCCACTTTAGCCTTGTTATTTTAGCCTTTAGCCCTGCCTGCGGCAGGCTTGCCACTTTAGCCTTTCTTAATCCCATATCCCCTCTATATCCTTTATCTCACTATACTTAAAAACTGGTCCGTCCTTACACACAAAATACTTTCCTAAAGCACAGTGTCCACATTTTCCTATTCCACAACTCATGTTCTTCTCCATTGAAAGATAAATCTTTGACGGATGAAACCCAATATCAAGAAGTTTTAAGGTTGTAAACTTCATCATAATTGGAGGTCCACATACAACAGAGATAAAATTATCTACTCTAATCTTAATATCTTCAAATAAACATGTAACAACTCCCTTCTTTTCTTTCCAACTATTATCAGGATTATCACATGTCCTTAATACCTCAACTCCTTTTTCCTTCCATTTACTAAACTCATTTTTATAAACTATATCCTCTGGAGTTTTTGCTCCATATAAGAGAAGAATTCTTCCATATTTATCTCTTTGATGTAAAAGTGATAAAAGTAATGCCCTTAAAGGTGCTAGACCCACCCCTCCTCCCACAATCAAAATATTTTTTCCCTCAAACTCTTCCAAAGGATAACCATTTCCAAGGGGTCCCCTTATCCCAACCCTATCTCCTTTTTTCAATCTGTGTATAACCTCTGTAACCCTTCCTGTCCTCATTATTGTAACTTCTAACTTTTCTTTTTCAAACTGAGAAGATGAGGGAGTAAAAGGTGCCTCTCCAACTCCAAAAACTGTAAACTGAATAAACTGACCTGCTTTAAACTCAAAATCAATCTCAGGCTTTAATACAAATGTCTTTATCTCAGGAGTCTCATCCTTTACATCAAGAACCTCTGCCTTTATTACCTTATAAGGGTCCATCTCAACTCCTAAAATTCTACCATTCGCTATTTGCTATTCGCCATTCACTCTTATTATAACTTCCTTAAAATTAATCCCTCCCTGACATCCATCAATACATCTTCCACAACCAGTGCATCCTTTTATCCCTTGCATATCAATTCTATAAGAAAATTTACATAAGAATCTATGTTTAAATCTTTTTATTATGTCCTTTCTTGGATTTGCTCCTCCAGCAACTCTTGCATAACCTTTGAACTGACAACTGTCAATATATCTTATCTTATTCTTATTTCCTTCAGAAAGAAAAAAACAAAAACAACAAGGACATATATTTGTGCAGGCAGAACAACTTACACACTTACTTCCAAATTCCTTAAACACATCTTCATTCTTCTCAATCTTTTCCTTCAATTTATTAATATCAATCTTTCTGTTTTCAAGCTTCTTACTCAATTCATTCTTTATTTTCTCCCTTAATTTTTCCCTTTTTAAAATTTCATCTGAACTTGCATCTCTAAAATAATTTTCATGTTTTTTAATAAACTCCTTCCCATTTTCAGAACCAACCTCAACAATATATCCATCTTCAAGAACTGAAATATTCAAATCAAACCCAGTATCTGGCCAGGGGGTATCTCCTAAAAGAACACAGAAACAGTTATCATGAAACTCAGTGCAATCAACACTTATAATGAAATTATCCTTTTTATAATAAGGATCCTCTGGCTCATCAAGATAGATTTTTTTTAGAAGTTCAAGTCCTCTTAAATCACAAGCCCTTGCTCCAACGATAAAAAAACTTTTTTTTTCCTTCTCTATTAAATTTTCCTGAGGAGAAAAAAAGAAATATTTTAACGGAAGGACTGTTCTAAATCCTCTTAAATCAATCTCATCTCCATTACATTTTTTCCAGTCGTAATATGTATCCTTCTTAAAAGATGTAATTACTTCCTTTTCTTCTGAAACTTCTCTTATTAAATTCTTAAAATTTTCAAAACTTATATATTTCATAATGGTAAAATTAAATTAAGTTTAAAAAATTTCCATTATCTGTGTCAAGAGAAATTAGGCTCTGTGGCGAAAATGGTAAAAATTAAATTAAATCTTTTAGATATTCAACAATCACTCTAAAAAGCCATCCAGCAGAACCTGTATACCAGGACCATGAACCCCTTTTAGGTGTTTCTGAATCAGGTCCATCAATATTTGCACTTGTAATATACGGTTCTGCAAAGTATACTCTACTATCCTGATATGGAGGAAAAATTTTGTTAAACAACCAGATTGCCTTCTCCTTCCTTCCTGCAATCACCTCTGCCATTATTGCCCAGCATGCAGCATGCATATATACTGCTCCATTTTCCCTTGTCCCCGGAGAATATCTTGTTATATAACCAATCTCTGGGTCCTCTTTTCTGTATGCAGGCCATAAAAGTAATGGTCCCATCTCTTTATATAAATACTTATCAAGAGATTTCAAAACAACTCTCTTCCTTTCCTCTGTAATCACTCCACTTATTATACTCCATGTCTGAGTATTTAAATAAATTTTTCCATACTTACATTTTTTACTTCCAATCACCTCTCCACTATCCTTTGTAGCCCTTATATACCACTCTCCATCCCACCCATACCTGTTTATCGCATCCCTTAAGGAATCTGCTTCTTTTCTATATCTTTTTCTCTTTCCAAATTCAGAAATAATTTTATCCCATTCATTTAATATCTTATAAAGAAACATTCCAACCCAGAAACTCTCACCTTTTCCCTTCCACCCAACAGCTGAAAGTCCATCATTCCAATCTCCTTCTAATATCAAAGGAATTCCACGAGAACTTCTATTTTCTAAAACATACTCAATCGCTCTTTCACAGTGGTTATATAAACTTTCCTTTCCACCATCAAAATAACTAACTTTCTCTTTCAAAATATCAAAATCACCTGTCCTCCTTATATACTCAATAACAGCATAACAAAGCCAAAGTGGAGTATCACTGAATCTATTTTCCCCTCTTTCAGCACCAAATGGATTCCACCAGTGAAGAACTCTTCCAGATTTATACTGTTTACTTGCATTTAAAAGAATCTGTTTTTTTGTTTTTTCACTCTTCCAGTATAAATAAATTAATGAATCCTGAAGCTGGTCTCTAAATCCAACATTTCCTCCAATTTGATAATATCCATTTCTTCCTTTTATCCTTGATGAAATTGTCTGATACTTCAACCAGTAGTTTACCATAAAATCAACATACTTATTTTTTGTTCTAATTTTAAACCTTCCAAGTTCCTCCTCCCAGTATTTCTTAATTCTTTCAAACTCTCTTTTTATTTCTTCAAAATCTTCATACTTCTCCAAAAATCTCCTCAATACCTTTCTTTCCTGGAATACTCCGAGAATAAAATGAATCTCTTTCTTTTCTCTTCCTTTTAACTTAAAAGAAACATTTGCCGCAACCTCTGGCTCCTTTGTTATATCTGAAAAAGTAAAATCCGCATCTTTAGAGAATAAAAATCCTTTATAAGGATACTCCTCATTCAAAAACTGCCCTTTTTTATTAAATCCCGGTTTTGCAATCTTTTTTGCAATAATGTAATCCTTTTCCTTTTCAAATCTATAAAAAAGTTTCTGAAGTTCTCTTTCCTCCTCAAGATAAGAACCGAGCCACCATTTCACCCTAAAAGAAAGTTCAATATTTCTTTTCTCATTTCTCCTATTCTCAATAAATACACTCCACACCTCAAGTGAATCATTTAAAGGAACAAAAACTCTTACCTCTATATTTAAATCCCTGTAAACTGAGATAAATTTTGTATAACCAAGTCCATGTATGCATCTATATCCTTTTAATCTCTTTCCGAATGGTTTGTATGTCAAAGAGACAGTATCACCATTTTCTTTTAAAAATATAAATTTTCCATCAACATCATTCTCAAGGTTCTGCCTCCAGAATGTTATTCTGTTTAGTTTTGCATGAACATACCATGAATAACCACATCCTTCCTGAGTTACAATAACTCCATACTTGTTCGGACATAAAATGTTTATCCAAGGAGAAGGAGTTGAAGAATTTTTTATTATAAACTCTTTCCCTTCTCTGGAAAACTCTCCAAATCTCACTTATCCTTTAAGCCCTGTAGTTGCTATTCCTTTTATTATGTGCTTCTGTGCTATTAAAAATACAATTATAACAGGTAAAACAACAATAACACTTCCTGCCATAAGTAATGCATACTCAGTTGCATGCTGACCATTTAAGTTTGCTAAAGCAACAGGAAGTGTATACATTTTTTCATCAATCATAACAATTAATGGCCATAAAAAATCATTCCAACTTGACATAAATGTGAATATTCCAAGTGTTGCAAGAACTGGTTTACAAAGGGGTAAAATTATTTTCCAGTATATTCCAAATTCTGAACAACCATCAAGACGAGCACTTTCTATTAATACATCTGGAATACTGTAAATAAACTGCCTCATAAGAAATATTGCAAATACAGAAGCAGAACATGGAATTATTAAACCAAGGTAAGAGTTAAGCATCCCTAATTTTTTCAACATCAAAAATACAGGAATCATTGTAACCTGCCCTGGTATCATAACTGCTCCAAGAAGCAGAGCAAAAATTCTATCCCTTCCTGGAAATCTGTATTTTGCAAACGCATAACCAGCAAGTGAATTTATAAACAAACTGAAAATTGTAACAGAAACAGCCACTATCAAACTGTTAAGAAAGTGTCTTAAAAAGTTTATTTCACTAAAAAGTTTTTTATAATTCTCAAGTGTAAATGGTTTTGGTATCCACTGTGGAGGCATTGTGAATACTGCTCCGTGTGTCTTAAATGAAGTTGAGAGCATCCAGACAAAAGGCGCAAGAACAGCAACAAGTCCTGTTATTAAAAAAATGTAAATAAGAAATCTTCTTGAATACTCCTTTGCTTTATAAACATTCATTCTTCTCTCCTTATTTTTAACTGAATAAGTGTAAATACAAAAATTACAAAAAATAAAACATAAGCAACACTTGTTGCATATGCAAAGTTGAAAAACCTAAAACCCTGATTATACATATAAAGAACAACGGATATTGTTGAATTGAGTGGACCCCCCTTTGTCATTATATACGGTTCTGCAAAAAACTGAAAATATCCTATAAAACTCATTACAACAACAAATAGCATTGTCGGCCTCAAACTTGGAAGGGTTATGTGTACAAACTGCTGCCATCTGCTCGCTCCATCAATCTTTGCTGCCTCATAAAGATTATTCGGAATTGCCTGAAGTCCTGCAAGAAATATAACCATATTGTATCCAAAGTTTTTCCACACACTCATAAGAATAAGTGCAGGAAGAGCAAGTCTTGGGTCTGAAAGCCATTTTTGTGGTGGAATCTTAAAAAGCCCCAAAAACCAGTTTATAAGTCCATACTCTGGATTGTAAAGCCATCTCCATATAACTGCAACAGCAACAAGTGTTGTTACAACAGGAATAAAATATGAAGTTCTGAAAAATGACCTTAATTTTATAAACTCCTCATTTAAAAGAACCGCCATAAAAAGAGCAACTATCACAGTCAAAGGAACACCAACACCAGCAAATATAAATGTATTTCTCATTGCCTTCCAGAATATTTTATCTTTAAAAAGTTGAATATAATTTTTAAGTCCAACAAACCCAACATTGAAAAATTTTCCAAATGAATATACATTCCAATCAGTAAAACTCATAAGAAATGAAAATACTACAGGAAGAAATAAAAATATAAAAAGGAGTCCAACCGAAGGAAGAATAAATAAATATGGAATGTAGTATGGTATTGAAACAACTGGTTCCTCCTCTTCCTTTTTCTTAGAAAAAATCCTATAAAAAAGAATTACTATTCCAAAAAATATTAACAAAAGATAAATAAGAGAGTGTTTCTTTTTCCTTTCTTTAAAAGTTTTATCAATCTCCTTTTTCAACTCCTTCAATCCTTCTTCAACATTCTTAACTCCAAGTATCATCTCCTCCAACTTTTCTTCTAAAATTGTTGCTATCTTTTCCCATTCTGGAATATTTGGAGGAGAAACTGCTTCTTCAAGTTGTTTTCCAAAAACCTTAATCTTTGGATACTTCTCAAATATTCTATCCTTCCATGCATATCTATTAGAGGGTAGGTCCTTTGTTATGAGAAACCATCTAATCTGATTCTCCTTTCTTGTCATAAACTCAATAAACTTCCATGCTACATCCTTGTTCTTTGATTTCCTAAATATAACCCAGTTACAACCACCCACAAACGATGCCCTCTTTACTTTACCTGGAAGAATAGAAACACCCCACTTTCCTTCAATCTCAGGAACCTGTTCCTTTATAATTTTTACCATCCAGGGACCTGAAATAAACATCGGAATTATCCCTTTTTTAAATCCCTGAAATAAATCTATTCCTATATCCTGTTTTGGAGTTATATTTAAATCAAAAAGGGATTTGTAAAATAAAATTCCTTCCTTAAACTCCTTGCTTTCTGGTTTTAAAAGGTCTGCTCCACTCTGCCACAGAAAAAGACATATACTCTGCCAGTCCTTAACAGGTAACAGTATTCCATAAAATCTCTGTTTTTCTAATCCTTTGTTAAACTCTTTTACAATTCTTAAAGTTACCTCTTTTAACTCATCCCAGGTTTCTGGAGCTCTATTAAATCCAACTTTCTCCAGTATATCCTTTCTATAAAAAAGAACTCTCGTATCAACATACCATGGTATCCCATATATTCCATCACCAAATATGCATGTGTCAAGGCTCCCTTTAAAAAACATATCCTTTTTAATTACATCTGAATTTTCCAAATAAGAGGACAAATTCTCAAGTGAACCCATTGCTTGAAACTCTGCCATCCATGTTGTTCCTAACTGACATAAATCTGGAACAACATCTCCAACAACAGCTGTCATCAGTTTCTCATGCGCTGCTTCCCAGGGTATTGCCTGAGTAATTACCTCTATATCAGGATTCTCTTTCTCAAAAATTTCAGCCATCTCCTTTATTTTCAACCCTTCAAATCCCATTGCCCATATTGTAAGAGACCTTTTTGCATTAAGATTGAATGATATTAGAAATAAAACTAAATAAATCATCGCAGTATTAAATTCCCAATTTTAATGTTTCCTCCACCAGTATCATAAAAACACCAGTTATACTTTGACCCTTTATCTCCAACACCATCAACATCCCTCACTGCAATAGATGCTCCAATCCTTTTACCTACCTCAGGAGTGAAATTTAAAAACTTCCACGGAATTTTTCCTCTCAATTCATAATAATTTTTCTTTAAGAAAACATTAACTTCAATATCTTCAGGATAAATATCCTGAAAATAAACCCACATTGGAACCTTATTATCCTTTTTAGAAGGTGCAATAACAATCTGATAAAATCTTTTACTTCCCCAGATGAAATTATCAGGGTCAGGAGAAAGATAAATTTCAACACAATCCATTTTATAAAGCTCCTTAAAGTTATCTTTTGTAATTATAACATTATCTGTTGATTTTACAATAAAATAAAGGTATTCCTTATCCCAGTAAAATGTAAATTGAGAATCAAAATCAGAATCATCTTTTCTTTTTCCAAACTCAAGTTTTCCCTCTTTTTTAAGATTAATAAAATAAACCGGCCTATTTTTTATCCCAAATTCCTTAACCTTAAAAGTTTTTTCCCTTTTTACATAACTTTTTAATAAAGAAAAATTCAAAAATTTCTCCTCTCCCTTTTTTATTTTTCTGAAACCTGCCCTTTTTAACCCTCTTTTTATCCATGGATTCTTCATAAAATATTTCCATACAAATCCACTTCTGTAATTCTCAATCATCAAAAGAGAAATCCCAACATCAATTCCAATCCATCTAAGTGAGAACCAGTTCCTATCAAGATTAAATGCACTAACAAATCCATACTTTCCCCAAACATTCTCGCCATAGCTTTTGAGAAGTTTTCTCATCGTTTCTATTGCTTTCTCCGGGAAAAATGGAACAGAACCACAGATTGCATAAGGTGCAATTGTTCCATCATGTGTAAAAGGTGTTGCTCCATAGTTTCTGTATCCATCAGGACCATCACTTGCAGATATTCCCCAGAATCCTTCTCTATAAGTTTTAAATTTCTTTTTATTATTTTCTGCAAACTCAATATTATAAGCAATTGCTCTTCTTGAATTTTCCCAGTAATTTGCAAAATCATCCCTTATGCTTCTAAAATCAATATACGCATGAGAATAAAGATATGTAAAAAGGGATTCACTTCTGCAATAGATATAATGAAAATCTTTATATCCTCTAACTGGCCTTTCAAGATTAATCCATACATCCTTTTCTATTGAATATCTTGGAGAACCAAGTGCCATTATATACATCAACATCTCCTCTGCCATCTCACTCCATAAAGGGAAATCAGAAAAACCCTTTTCAGGACTCCATCCCATATATAAAAAACCTGTCTCTTTATCCTGCATCCATCTCCAGTTTATCCTCTTATAAATCTTATCAACATACTTTTTAATTTCCCTATTTCCAAAATACTCCCTCGCTAAAATACATCCAGCAAGAAGTAAAGCAGTGTCAACACTTGAAAGTTCTGAAAAACCCTCCCTTTTTCCAGTATGCATATTAATGAAATGATAGTAAAAACCTTTAAACCCTTCTGCTTTCTCATATATATTTTTTACTGTTTTTAAAACAGTCCTTTCTGCCTTCTTTCTATCAATCCATCCCCTTTCAGCACCGATACAAAGTGCAGCAAGACCAAATCCTGTTGCAGCAATACTTGATGGAGAATAAAGAGTTGAACGATCCTTAACAAAACCTGTAAGTGGAGAGGATTCATTCAGAAAATAATCAAAACACTTCCTTGAAATAAGTTCAAGAAATTCATCATCAGGAAGTTCTGATATTCTTTTTAATTCCTCAATATATCTCTTCCTCTCCTCTTCCATTCTTCTCTTCATTTTCAAATAAAATTCATTTTTTGAAGTAAACTTTATATCATCAATAAAAAACTCTCCCTCATCATCACCAAGTATACTTCCTTCAAGGACAAAAACAAGTTCTGTTATTCTCTTAAAGTTTTTTATTCCTCTGAAATCCCTTAAAGGTATCCTTATCTCTTTCCATCTCTTTTTAATCCCCTTTATATAATAC